>JBKJXT010000525.1:0-2874 GCA_046716205.1 Actinomycetota bacterium | reverse complement strand
ACTTGAGCTCGGCGGGAGTGCCCTCGGCGATCACCCGCCCCTCGTCGATGACGGCGATGCGCGATGCCAGGCGGTCGGCCTCCTCCAGGTATTGGGTCGTGAGCAGGCCCGTCGTGCCGTCGGCCCCCAGCTCTCGGATCATCGCCCAGAGGTCGCTGCGGCTCTGCGGGTCGAGGCCGGTGGTGGGCTCGTCGAGGAACAGGACGGGCGGCCGGTGGACGAGAGCGGCGGCTACGTCGAGGCGGCGGCGCATGCCTCCCGAGTACGTGCGGGCCGGACGGTCGGCGGCATCGGTGAGCCCGAACCGGTCGAGCAGATCGGCCGCCCGCGGCCTGATCACCGACCGTGGCAGCTGTGTGAGACGGCCGATGAGCTGGAGGTTCTCGCGCCCGGTGAGGTTGCCGTCGATCGCCGCGAACTGACCGGCCAACCCGATCACGTGACGCACGGCGTCGGGCTCGCGGGCGACGTCGTGACCCAGGACCGCCGCCGTCCCGGCGTCGGGACGCAGGATCGTGGTGAGGATGCGTACGGCGGTCGTCTTGCCCGCGCCGTTGGGTCCGAGCAGACCCAGCACGGTTCCCGCCGGAACGGAGAGATCGAGTCCGTCGAGCGCAGTCACGTCGCCGAACCGTTTGACCAGTCCCGACGTGCGGATCATGTCCGTCACAACAACCCCCTTCGCGTGTTCCGATGGAGTCGCAATCGGGAGGGCGCGCGAATCGAAAGCGCGTTAGTCGGCGCTGGTCACGAAGATCAACGACGCGGACGGAACGTCTTCCATCAACTGCTGGGCGATCGGCGCTTCGTAGGTCGTGACGATCACCTGACGAAGTCCGGCGCGCGATGACGCCATCGCGAGCGTTCCCGCGACGATGGGGCGCAGCCGTGGGTCGAGGTGCTCCAGCGGCTCGTCGAGCCAGATGAACGGCGCGCGTGTCGACGCGCCGGCGATCAGCAGTCGCGTCACGAGCAACGCCCACACGCGTTCCCCGCCGCTGAGCGCGCCGAAGTTCAGCGTGCGGCCGCCGACCTTGCGCGTGATGCGGCCGTCGGCGCTCAGCTGCAAGCCTTCGCGGCCGAAGGTCTGCTTCCAGCGGCGCGCGACCTCGGCGACCAAAGGCTCGACCTGCTGCTCCATGATGCGGTCCGCGGTCTGGGCGAGGGTCTGCGCGGCCGCGGTGGCGAGCGCCTCGAGTCTGAACAGCTCCTCGAGCTCGCCCGTGCGTTCGCGGTCCTGCTCGATCGCATCCAGCGCGTCCTGGACCGACTTGATCGCAGCCGAGCGCATCGCGATGTCTTGGTCCAGGCGCTGTACCTCGTCGCGTGCGGCGTCGTGTGCCTGGCGGATCGCGTCGGCGTCTTGAGTCACATCCGGCGTGGACGGCTCGACGGGAACCGGGACCGACTGCACGTCTGCCAGCACGCGCTTGAGGTTGGTCAGCACGGTGCGCTGGGCGGCTGCATGCTCCTGCGCGCCGTTGATCGTCGTTTCCAGCGACGCGAGGTGCTGCGCGTGTTCCTGCGCCGCTTGCTCGGCGTCGTGCTCGCCGAAAGGACGCAGACACGTCGGGCACGCCGCGTCCGCGGACCCCAGATGGTGGAGCGCCTCGCGGATGAACTCCGCCTTGCCGCGCGCGCGCGCGGCCTCCGTGTCGGCCTCGGACACCGACCGCTCGATCTCGGCGCCCCAGTCGGTCAGCGCACCGACGACATCGTCGGGCTGGACCTCGCGCCCCAGCAGCGAGCGAGCGGCCTCGGCATACGCGCTCAACTTCGTCGTGCGCTCGGCCAGCGCGTTGCGGTAGTTCACCCATTCGGAAGCGCCACGCATCTGTTCGGTTGCGGCGTTGAGGGCGCTAACCGAGCGCCCGCGCGCCTCATCCACCGTGCGCAGGTCCGCCTCCGCGGTGTCCCTCTCCGCCAGCAGCTCGTCGGCCTGTCGCTGATCCTTGCGCTCCACGACCTTCGTCTTGCGCAACGTCGCTGCCGTTTCTGCTGCGACCGCTTCGGCGCGCGCGGCCGCTTCGAACAGCGGCGCGACGCCGAACAGGCGCGCGAGGTGATCGCGCAGCTGGAACTCGCCCTGGGTCTCGTGCAGTCCGCCGTGGATCATGAAGGTCAGCTGTGCCAGCACGCGGGGATCCGCGCCGTACTCCTCGGTGAGGATCACATCGAGCGCGTCCTGGGTCGTGAGTGTGCGATCGCCGAGGGTCGCTTCGACCGACGAGCGGCCGCGCTGATCGACGGTGCGCGTGATCACCAGCGCGCCGGCCGCGGGCAGGCGCAGCTCCACGGTGACGGTCGCGCTCTCCGCATCACCGCGGATCTCGTCGGCGCCGCGCACACCGGCCATGTCGCCGAAGATCGCCCAGGCGCTCGCCATGATCAGCGAGGTCTTCCCGACGCCGTTGGAGGCGACGACGAACGTAGCGCCCGGTCCGAGCTCAAGATCGAGCCGGTCGTAGGCGCGCCAGTTCTGTAGCTGCAGCCGCTGGATCATCGCTTGGTTGCCAGTCTCCTCAGTACCGTTCCCACGTCATCGGGTTGTGCCCGTCCCTCATGCACGTCGAGCACGAACGCGGCGAGCTCGCTCGCCTCGTCGGTCCCCAACTCCGAAAGGGCCTTGCGCTTCGGGTTCGTCTTGCGGGCGCGCGCACCTGCCGCGACCTGTTCGTCGATCGAGTGAGCGGCGCGCTCCTGGGCGATCGGCGGGACGTCGACGGTGATGGCGGGGGTGCTGTCCATGTCTTGCATCGGTTCCCATGAAGGAATCAGGTCGCGCAGGAAAACCGAAAGCGCCTCGCCCAGGGGCTGGATGGGCCGGCGGTAGCGCCGGGCGACGAGCGCCCCGCGCGGGACCTGGATGTTCGG
>JBKJXT010000524.1:0-3626 GCA_046716205.1 Actinomycetota bacterium | reverse complement strand
CCGTACTTCTGCATCCCGGCCAGGTCGGCATGTCCGGGGCGGGGCCGCGACAGAGCGGGTTCCTCGATCTCGGCGTCCTCCTCGCCGACGGCCATCACGCCTCGCCACTTCGGCCACTCGGTGTTGTGCACGAGGATCGAGATCGGCGAACCGATCGTGCGCCCGTGGCGGATACCACCGAGGATCTCGAGTCGGTCCTCTTCGAGCTTCATGCGAGTCCCACGCCCGTAGCCGTGACGCCTTCGCGCGAGTTCGGCGCGCACCTCCTTCTCGCCGACCGGCACGCCTGCGACCATCCCCTCGAGGATGGCGGTGAGCGCGGGGCCATGAGACTCGCCGGCGGTCAGGAAACGCAGCATGCTCCGAATCGTATCGGCAAAATGGCCTCTCCTCCGCGCGGATGCACTGCCTCGGGCAGCGAAAGGGGATAGAGGGCATAGAGAAGGGGCGGCCCGATCGTCGGACCGCCCCTTCGGGGCTTGCTCAGGGCCCCTCCCTTGCCGCTATTCCCCCTGCGGAAAGCGGCGAAGGTCTCCGTCTACTTGCGAACTTCCTGCCCTAGGCACAGCGTGAACCGCTCGTCCCCGAACACGAAGGTGCCGCAGTCGGCTCTGAGGTCCAGCAGCCGGAAGTTGCTAGCGAACGTATCGCCCTCGCTGACGGTGAACTGATCGCCGTCCACGCTTACGGTGGCGAATCGGGTGCCATCTTGATCGAAGACGTCCTCAAGTGTTACGCGTACTGATTCTCCCCCGTCATTCGTCCCCGTCGTCGATGTCGGCGTCGGCCCGGGTTCGGTGCCGGGGTCGCTGCCGGTCCCGCCATCGGTCGGAACGACGACCAACGGCTCGAAGGGATCCTTCCCTTCGAAGGATTCGTCTGTCTGCGGCGCCGGGTCGGGCGAGAAGCTCTGGGTTGGTGTGACGCGTGGGCGCGGTGTGGCGGTGCTCGTCGGAAACGCCTCGAACTCGTCCCCGCTCCCGGCGGACAGAAGCATGAACGCAAGCATCATCACGGCGAGAACGACCCCGAGCACGAGGATCGAGCGCAGACGCGGGCTCATGCCCCCGAGGAACCCACCACGAGGCGGTGCGTGCTCGGTCATCGTCCGGCCTCCGCTGTGGGTGTCGGGCGGGGAGCCGCACGTCCCGTTAACGCCGCATCATCGGCGACGACATACATCGTCAGCCCGATCGTGCCGTCGAGCACGGTTCGCCCTTGCTCTGAGATCGGCGTGAGTGAGATGGATCGAACCTCGACGACGCGAGACAGATTCTCGAGCTTGCTCAACAGATTGGTCATCCGGTGGAAGCCGCCCTGCACGGTCAGCGTCGCCGTGATCGTCGAGATCCCCCTCGCCTCGGGAAGCTCGGAGGGCTGTGAAGGTGAGATGCTGGCAAGATCCACCCCCGACGACGTCGCCGCCGACTGCACGAGGCGGATGAATCCCGGCAGATCCGGGCTGGGAGGCAGATAGGCCCTGAGCCGCGCGAGCTTCGCTTGGATCTGCGGCTGCTGGCGGCGCAGGCTCTCCAGACGCGCAAGCTCGGTGCGCAGGTTCGACTCCTGATCGATGGCCTGTTCGGTATCTCTCTGGGCGTCGGCGATCTCGGCGAGCTTCGGTTTGAGGATGAAGACGAAGAACAGCACCGTGACCACGACGGCTGCGATCGCGGATACAAGGATCTGGCGCCTGGGATTCATATCCGCCGCTGCGCTCCTCGCTGGTTCACGCGATACGCCTGATCCGACAGTTGGACGCTCGAGTTGAAGTTCACAACTAGCACCTCGGCCAACTCGCCCTTCTGCGACAACGACAGGTACGGGAACGTGAACTGCTCGACGCTTGAGAGCCGCGTGAGCCATTTGGCGACATCGACGTGTGAGAACGTGACGCCGTTGAGCGCGATGTTGCCGAGGATGGTCGTTCCCTCGTCGTCGGCAGCCGCAGTGGCGTTCACCGTCCCGGTGAGATTCGTCAACCATGCGTCGGAGGGGATCACCAGCGACACGTCGCTCAACACCGTGCTCCAACGGATCTCGCGTTGCGTCAGAGACGCCAGGAGATCCGTCCGCCTCGCAAGCTCACGCTGCGCACGGTCGACCGCGGCTAGCTGACCGATCTTGGCCTGCAGCGCGTCGTTCTTCTCTTGCTGAACCTCCAGACGGTTGCGTTCGGCCGCCAGCCGCGCCGCCTGCACGCCGTAGAACAACCCCAGGACCGCGACCAGCACGATCCCACCTGCCCCGAGGGACGACAGGATCTGGCGCGCGCGCTTGCGTTGCGCGAGCTCCGGCGGCAGGAGGTTGATCCGGCGAGTCGGCATCAATCCTCCAGCGTCAAACCCACCGCGACCGCGGCGACCGTCGATACCTGTTCCAGCTGCTCGGCCGTGAGCCCCATGTTGCCGACCTTCACGCGGCCAAGCGCCTGGCCTTCCTCCACGGGGATGCGCAGCGTCTGCGCGAGACGCTCGGGGAACCGCCGCAAAAGCGCGCCGCCTCCGGTGAGGATGACGCGAGCGACGCGTGCCGATTCCGGCTGCGACTGGAAGTACTCCAGCGAACGCTGGATATCGTCGATGAATGCGCGCGCTCGCTGTTCGATGATCGTGGAGGCTCCAGGCTCCACCGCTGCAGGATCGGCCGGCAGCCCGGTCGCCACCTTGCGCGCCTCGGCGTCCTCCACCGACAGCTTCAGCTCGGTCACCAAAGCCTGCGTGATGTCGTTGCCGCCGACCGGCAAGATGCGCACGAGCCGTGGGATCCCCCGCTCGTGCACGACCAGATTCGTGACCCCGCCGCCGATGTCCACGATCGCTTCGGCCTCGCGCTCGCCGATCGAGGGGATCGGCTCGACCAGCGCCCGTAGTGCCGCGAGCGGTGCAAGGTCGATCGACTCAGCCTCGAGGCCGGCGCGCGTCAGCGATTCCACGACCGCATTGATCATCGTCTTCTGCGCCGCGATGGCAAGCACGCGCAGCAGTGGGCCATCGGGTCCCACGATCTCCTCGAGCACGAGGTGGTCCAGCAGCGCGTCCTCGATCGGGATCGGGATGTAGTCCTGGACCTGGTACGGCAGCGCGCCGCGCAGGTCTGCGTCCTCCATCTTCGGGACATCCACCTGGCGCACCACCACGGCCTGGTTCGCCACCGCTACCGAGACACGCTTCGAGCGGAACTCGCCGCGACGCCACAGATCTTTGAGCACCGTCGCGACCGCGTCCACGTCGGTGATCTCGCCGGCGGTGATCGCGCCGAGTGGGATCGCCAGCTGCGCGAAGCGCACCAAGGTCACCGGGTCTTTGCCGGTCACTTCGGCCGCGCGAACAGCGCTGGTCCCCACGTCGAGCCCGATCGTTGAGCGTGCCATGCGCCTAGATGTCGAAGTCCACGCGGACGGCTCGATCCGATAGGTAGTGATTCACGTCGCTCTCCCGGATCCGGTAGTTCTTCCCGACCCGGATCGCAGCCATCTGCCCGCTCTTGATGAGCCGATAGACGGTCATGTTGGAGACGCGCATCAAGGCCGCCACCTCGACGACCGTCAGCAGACGATCTGCGATGGATGGAGTCTTCCTCGTCGCCATAACGCGCACGCTCCTACGGGTTCGGGCGGTCAGGTC
>JBKJXT010000523.1:0-2897 GCA_046716205.1 Actinomycetota bacterium | reverse complement strand
GCCGACGATGCAGCGTCGGTATCCGAAGCGCTTGCCACGGCCCTCTCGGTCGGCGAGGCGCAAGGCGACGACGCCTTCGAGCCCATCGTCGCACGCCTCAACCAGGCGCCAACGCTGGTGATCCTGGACAACTGCGAGCACCTGGTCGAGGAGTGCGCTCATCTCGCGAACGAGCTCCTGCGCCGCTGCCCCGAGCTTCGCATCATCGCCACCAGCCGCGATCTGCTCGGCATCGGAGAAGAGATCGCGCGCCGTGTGCCGTCGCTGCCCGTCCCGCCCGAGGGCGCCACTGCCGATGAGGCGCTGGGCTTCGCCGCCGTCGAGCTGTTCGTGGAGCGCGCGCGCCGCGTCGTGCCTCGCTTCACGATCGACGACGCCACCGTGGAGCACGTCGTCGCCATCTGCAGGCGCCTCGACGGGATCCCTCTCGCGATCGAGCTTGCGGCTCCTCGTATCCGTCACATGAAGGTCGAGAGCTTGGTCACCCGCCTCGACGACATGTTCCGCGTCCTGGTCGGGAGCGAGCGCCGGTCGCTGCAACGGCATCAGACCCTCGAAGCCGTGGTTGGGTGGAGCTACGACCTGCTCAGCGAAGAAGAGCAAACGCTCTTGCGCCGTCTCTCGGTGTTCATGGGTTCTTTCTCGCTGGAAGCGGCCGAAGGCGTCTGCGGGGACGCACCGTTGGATCGCGGGCAGATCCCGGATCTCCTCTTCGGTCTCGCCGACCGCTCGATGCTAGAGATCGAAACGGAAGGCGACCGCTACCGGCTGTTGGAAACGATCCGGCAGTTCGCGCAGGCTCGGCTGGTCGATGCGCAAGAGGGCGAGCAGGTCCGCGCTCGCCACCTCGAAACGTTCGTCGCTCTGGCTGAGCAGATCGGGCCGTTCTCAGAACGATCGATGTCTCTTGAGTCACTGGGGTATGCGGAGTTGGATGCGGACAACATCAGGACCGCGTTCGAGTGGGCCGTCGAGAAAGGCGCCAGGGACCACGCCCTCACGATCGCTGCCTGTACCTCCTGGTTCCTCACGTTGCTGGGTCGATCGAGCGATGCAGCGAGGTTCCACGAAGGGATCGACCGGCTCGGCGGCGAGGACGCAGCGCGCGGGCGCGCCGAGATCTGCCTCGAGTTCGGGATGGTCATGGGGGGCACTCCTGCACCCGATCGCGCACATCGTGGCTTGGCTTTACTCCAGCAGCACGCTGATCCCGAAGATCCCTGGGTACTGCTCGCTGTGCTCACCGTTGCGGCCGAAGAAGCGTTCGCCGGCGACCCCGAGAAGGCCCTCCAATACTGCACCCGGGCAGAGGAGATGCTCGCCAACCGCGAAGTGCCCTTGATGCGAACCCACTTGTTGGCCTGGCGGTCCTGGGCCCTTCTCAAGGGGGGCGACCTCGGGGGCGCTCGGAAGAGTCTTGCTCGCGCACTGGAGTTGGCGCGCGCGAGCAAGAACGAGCTCTGGATAGGCACTTGCCTGTTCTGGTCGGGGTTGTTCTCGATGCACGCCGCCGACTATCAGACAGCACGCCGTTTCTACGAGGAAGGGATCCCTCTGTACCGGAGGGTTCCTTGGAAGATCCCTTTGCAATGGGAGCTCGACCACATCGCAGCCGCCTGCTACGCGCTGGGCGATCTGGCGGCGGCGCGCGCCTACGCCGAGGAAGCCGTGGCGTTGAGTCGTGAGAGGGGCATGACGGGACAAGGCAACTACGCGAGCCTGCTTGGGACCCTCGGCAATGTGGAAGCCGAGCTCGGTGACTATGAGCAGGCGCACTGGTACTTCGAACGACGCCTGGAACTGGCCCCCTCGGACGGTTCTCCGCATAACCGCGCCTACGCGCTGGCCTCGCTGGCGCTGGCGGAGTGCAGACTCGAACGCGTGGGGCCTGCGGCTGCGCACATCGACGAAGCGTTGAACCTTCTGCGCGACCTGGAACCGGTCTTGCTCGTGAGCGGTGTCATCCAGCCCCCGCCGATCGGCTCTGCGGCGCAGACCGCGGCCTGGCTTGCGCTGCTCATCGGCGGCCTCCGGGGGGCGGCGGTCCTTTCCGGCGCTGCCGAAGGCTTCCGAGTGCGCGCATCTCAGCCTCTGCTCGACCGGCAGCGCGAAGACATCGAGCGGAGGTTGCAGCCCGCGCGCGAGGCGCTCGGGGTCGACTTCGACGTCGCGTGGTCCGAGGGCTTGGACCTACCGGACGATGAGATCCTCGATGCGGCTGCGGCAGTCGTCGCGAAGGCGGCGTCGTTACCCGGCGTGCGCGCGGATCTGCTCGACAAGTAACCTGCCCCCATTCGGCGAAGCCCTTTGGATGTGACGGGTCCCCGTTTGCGGAAGGCCGAGCATTCGCGCATCGGCGATGAGTTCCTTACGGCACAGGCTCAAGTGGCTCGAGCCGGTAGCCCACAAGGAGCGGGTGAGGAGGGAACGGGAGCTCTTTGATCCTTCCGTCGGTCTTCCATCCGCGTGCCGAGTAGAAGCGTCGTGCGCGCGTGTTCTGCTCCATGACCCACAGATCAAGCCTTTCCAGACCCTGAGATTGAGCATGTTCCAGGACGGTCGAGTAAAGGGCATGCGCGACACCGGTTCCCCATTTCTCGGGTACGACGGCGATCGAATCGAAGATGGAACCGATCAAGACGGCGGTGCCTACGATCTGATCATCGTCTTCGAAGACCCAGCAGGCCCGGTCGCGGTGCGAGAGGTTCTCTCGGCATCGCTCCATCACTTCTTCAGCGGGGAATGCGAATCGATCAGGCGGAAAGATATGCGGGAATGCTGCGAGATCGGCAGCCCTTTGTACGGAGAAGCATGCGTTCAGATCGTCGAGCCGCGCTGAGCGGATGCGATCACTCAATGACTGCAAGAGTGCGGGGCGAACTCAACGGACATCAGTC
>JBKJXT010000522.1:0-9760 GCA_046716205.1 Actinomycetota bacterium | reverse complement strand
GTCACGAAGACCTTGGAGCCGTCGGGACTCACCGCGAAGGAGGTCGCGAAGTCGTTGGAGTTCGCGGATCCGTTGTAGCGGGCGGCCCACAGCCGAGGGTTGTTCGGATCCTCGGGGATGGAACCCTGCGCCACCCCGCCTAGACCAGCCAGCACCAAAACAGGGACCAAGACCCAACCCCGCCCCCGACGCGCCCCTGTTCGCATGTTGACTGTTTCGCCAGGAGCCCTTCGGACTCCTGCTGACCTGACCGCAGGTCATAGCGCCGAACATCGGCGGAGGGCGAGGGACTCGAACCCCCACACCGACTCTCGCCGGTTCACCGGTTTTCAAGAGCCGTGGCATGCGTCGGTTGAGGGTGAACGAGACTGATTGAGTCGTGTTGTGACTGGTCAGACCGGATGAGCCGTACGACTGCATCTGATGAGATGACAGGAGTTGGCTCGAGTTCGGCTCCATTTCCGGATCCCCGATTCGGCCATGACCTTCCCCGGTACCCCGGACACGTGCCACTTCGGCCGCCAGACTCGTCTCGGCGCTGCTATCGGTTCACGGTCAACTTAGGGCGGGGTGCGGAAGATGCGTAGAGTACGGCGACCGACAGCCGCGACCAAGCAGAGACGACGGAGTGATTTAACGGCGCGAGCCGCAGCCATCGGTACCGAGGCGAGAGCATTCCCGAATGCTTTCAGATCTCGGTAGGTCGAGCGCCTGAAGAATGCGTAGGTTAGCGTCGTCGCAATTAGCGGGACTGCGGTGAGAGCAGGAAGCCTTACGCCCGAGACGAGCGCCATGAACACTTGGAGGAGGGGCCCCACGACAGCCGACGTCATTCGAATCGTCGCTGAGGGTGCCTTGGCGACCGCCACGGCCGTCGCGAAGCCTACGCAAACGCTAACGAGGATCGCGGACGTTCGCGCCTGAACGAGGACGTAGCCGAGCGCACACGCCAGCGCCGCGCTCACCAAGAATGCCGTGTTCCAGGGAAGGCGCAGCAGATTGGAATCCTCTAAGGCCCGACTCGAGCCCCCTTCCACTCCATCGGAAGGCGCAGCTGGCAGCCTCGCGTTCCTCGGATAGGGTAGAAGCGCTGCGACGTGAGGCTTCCTGTTGAGCGCAGCCTTCGCCCACCACAACCCCGAGTCGTCATCGTCTGAGGTCACGACTGTGCAATAGCTGGTTGCGTCAAGGGCCCAGGTCATCAGGACGAACATGACTCCATAGACGAAGATGAAACCTAAACACAGCAGCGCTCGGAGCGAACCGAGGGGGACACCAGCCGCCATCAAACCGACCGACGCCCGAGCGGGATAGCCCAGCCCGACGGCAACCCAGATAAACGTCTCGCGAGCTCCCGCTCGAAAGTCGGTTCGAGGACGTGCTAACTCGCGCGCTGTCTCGTAAAGGGCCGCGGCGAGAAGAATCCAAATCGATGCAATCGCATACCGTCCGCCAATCTTTGTGACCAATGCGAGCGACGTAGCGACTACCAGCTTCAGGGTGGCAACGGCAAGGGAGATCTTGATGTTCCGCCGCTTTGTCCCCAGTGTCGGCCCAGTTGGCAAACGACCTCGAGCGCGCCGCTCCGGGTGCTCGTCGTCATCCGCTACGCCTCGGACGTCGTTCCATTGATAGCGCGCCTCGTAGACAAGGAATTCCACAAGTACCCACATGAGGAGCAGCCTGCCGAGATGTCGCCCATCAAGCGTACGCGCGGCCAGCGTCGCCACCAAGAACACAGCGGGCCCAAAGATCACCTTTACGAGATCCTCCGGACGGGGAAGAATCAAGTACGAAGTCAGCGATCGTTCTTCGCGCTCTGAGTCAGATGGTGGCGGGTCTAGCGAGACCCTGACTTGCTTCCGGCTCAAGAAGGAACGCGCGAGTTGCTCAAACAGTGACTTCCCGCCTATGGTCGCAACAGCCACTGATGTGAGCATGAACGTAATGATCGGACCGTAGAGAATCAGCATCGCTGCCTTGATTAAGGTGCTCATATGTACAGCGATGTAGACGGCAAGTCCTCCGAAAACAACCAGAACCACCCCGAGTATGAAGTTGCCCAAGACGCGCGGGTGACGGTGGCCCCGACGATAGGTCATCAACTCGGTGACTACGCCGAAGTACGACGGGGCAATCAATGGCTTTAGGGTGTGAAGATGCTCCGGCGCGAAGCGCCGAATCTCGTCCTCAAGGCCACGGGCGTAGTAGCTTCTCATCGTTGCTGCAGATCCGTGGATCTGAAGAAAAGCGAGGAGCGCAAGAGGCAGCAGCGGAGCCGCTGCCAGGGCGAGGTCCGGAACATCCCAGCAACCTGTCGTCTTGCTGCTTAACTTGCATGTTTGGATGATGGCAGCTCCTAACAGGCCGAGCATCGAAACCGCGACGCTAATCATCGTCGCCTGGGTGGCCACCAGTGTCCGCTCGTCTTCACGGCAGGCCACGTAGTCGGCCAGGAGTATCTGCAGCCGTTCAGCGCGGCGATCATCTCGTCCGTCGGACTTGTCTTTCGTCCTGCGAACCCGAAGAGTATCGACTTGAGTGAACATTCCAGCGGCTACGGCTCGCCCGACGAGGGCCTGGAGTTGTGGCCACAATGGGGCAGGATGATCGTAGCGCCAGCGTACGAAGGAACCTCCAATCCGATAGGCGAAGAGGCCATCGGTAATGACCTGGTCCCCGACTACAACAATCGGTCCTCCGAGACCCACTATTGGCGGCCGACCAAAAGGCTTGCGAGCACCGGACTTGACGCTGACTCGCAACCGCCCATTGTAGGACAAGGCCTTCCGCACTCGGTGCGAGTTGGAAAGGAAGCAGACTCGCTCAACCGAATCCACCCCATCGAGCCTCGCCAAGAGTGCGAGCGCACCATCACTCCACTCGTCTGGATCGGGGGCGTCCCACACGGTGAGCATGGGCTCAATGTCTACGACGACAGTTCGAGCCTGGCTCCGAGTAATGGTCGCAACCAACTCGTCGATCGACGATACGTTGATGATGCCGATCCTCTTCCGTCTTGCCGTCATGCTTTCCTCGATGCGCCTGGACCCCGTGTCGGCGTTTCACACTGGACCGGAAGCCATCTCCAGGCCGGGGCTTGGCCCGCGGTGCTCGCGAGCAACGCGGGGGGCCTCATTGCGCACCTAGACGTTCAAGGCTCGGACGCGCCACATTGAGAACCTCAATCAGCCAAGGCGCAAACTCGGATGAGTCATCAGAGAAAGCCTGCAAGGTCTCATCCACGGTCCTCCATTTGATTTCGGCAATCTCCGTACGGCTGAACGGAATCGACGCATCCTCAGCTATCACGGCCGACGAGACGAGTACATGGTCATACTCGACCTCCACCCCGAGTGTGTCTTTGTCTTCCTTGCGGTAGAGGATAACGCCAGCCTCGGTGAATGTGAGATCAATCCCAAGTTCGTATTTCGCGCGCTTCGCGGCTTCGTGAAGGACCGTTTCTGATGAAAGAGGGTGAGAACAGCAAGAATTGCTCCACTTCTCAGGAAAGCGTCGCTTCCCTGCGCTACGTTTTTGGAGCAGGATCCTTCCCTTGTCGCTTACGACGAAGGCCGAGAATGCTCTATGAAGCACACCAGGGGTCGTGTGGGCCTCTTCGTGTGAAACGATGCCAATCCTTTCGCCTGAGGGTGTCACCGCTTCAATACGCCTTCGACTGTCAGCCACTTCAAAGGTGCTAAGTGCTTCTTCAACGAACGCGACGAGATCATCGCCCGAAGCAACCGCATTGCGTAACTGATCCCAAACAACGTTGGCAGTTCGACCCGAGTCCCGCTGCTCGAACCAGAGAAGTTTGCCGGTGGAGACAGCGCAAGCCAGTGCGGCATCGAAGAGAATCATCGGTGACATGGGATGTCGTGCGGGAAGAATCGAGATTGCGGGCGACTCAGTGATTGCCCCCAAGAGTTCCCGAACCCACTCGATCGCCTCCTGCGCCTGAGGATATGCAGAGGAGTTGTTGGACAACTCCAACAGCGTCGCCTCACGATCGAAAACGTGAATGACCTCCAACTGGGGCCCAATCTCGTCTGTTCGCTGGGGCCGCACGACATCTTGTATCTTCCGCCGCATCGCGCTAAATACTTGACCCTCTTCAGCCCAGCGGTCAACCCTGGGGCCGAGGAGTAAGGTCGAAGTCTGTTGAACGACTGCAAGTCGAAGTTGCGCTTGGTCGACCATCGACCTGAACTCGTAATATGCATCATTCCCGAGCGACTTCGGCTGAGTGGTCGCGGAAAACCGGCGCGCAATAGCCGCCGCCACCCCGGTTCGTAGTTGTGATTGTAACCCCTTCAAATCATAGAAACTGCCACTGAAGCTTACGCTACGACTTCGCTCTTCCAACGCGTGCGATGTCGGCACAAATGCATCGGTCGAAGGATCGCGACTCAGCTTGATGAGTGACACGACAGGGATGCCAAGCTCTTGACCTCTTGCCAACTCTTCGTTCACGTTTTCCGACGGCTCGGAGATAATGTAGACAAGAATATGGCAATCGGTTTCGAGCCGTCTCAGGAACTCAAACTGAGATTCTCCTGCCACTGAGTGCTCAGGGAAGAGAAGCGGCTCCAGAGCCATCTCGCGAAGGACTAACTCGGCGAACTCCCTTTCAGTTCGTAGAGCATGATACTGTGAGCTTACGAAGACCCGCACGCGTTCAGACACCGCTTCCCCCTGTTCTCAAGTACCTCCTAGAATCCTGCATTACGCCCTTCGCTTGCGGGTCCCAGCAATCAGTCTCGTTTCACATTTGTAGGCCAGATGACCGTCACCAGTTTCCCGCGCGAGCGGGCGTATGCAACAACGTCTGCGGTTCCGCCCTTTCCGCGAGCTGGCCGGCCGTCCCAGATCGCAACCAGTTGATCGACCAGTTCGACTATTCGATGTCCCGCATCGAGGTACGCATCTTCCGAAGGAGCCGCATGACTCAGTCGCTCCACCCTCTCAGCTTGAGACAGGAGATTCCGATAGTGATTCGCGTCTGCTTGGTCCGAGAAGCTCTCTTCATATCGATCGCTCGGGACGATCACATGGAGACGTCCACCGCGTGCGAGCACGAGCCCCGAAAACAGCTGATCGGCGCCCGCAGCCAGACTGGAAATGCCGACGACAGTGCCGCCAAGCTCGTCGATCGCTTCGATCAAGGCCTCGCGGATGTAAGGGATCGCAGCCTCAGGGATCCTCTGGTGACCTACTATCCCAACCATCTTCAAAGCCTTCCCTCGACTGCCATCTGGTGATAGAGCTTTCCCAGCGGGGTCAAACGACACGCCTTTGCGTCCATAGCGGCGAAGTACATGTGATCCGCATCAACCGGTTCAACCAGCTTCGCGGCTCGGCACCTCTGAAGGACTCCGAAGATTCGCTCATGCTCTTCATCGTGCGGTTCCTCCAGTGGTTCGAAGGATGGATCTAACGAGTAATGGTGATCTGGTGAGGGAAAGAACTCACCCAGTCGTCGCAGGTCCGCAAGGGGTACCGAAGGAGCACACGTACGAACAAGGTGGAGGCGCTCGATGTTCGCCTTGAAGGTGGGCCGCTGGCCCCAAGCGCCGAAGCACTGGGCTAGGTACGAATAGAGGCCAGCAGCATCGACCTTCCCCAGCACGTCCGCAGCGCCACCCTCCAGTGCGCCGCATAGGTAGGCTGAAAAGATGCCTCGCCCCGTAATGGATTCAGCGGCGGTTTGATCACCGCGGCTAGCCGTCAAGATCGAAACTCCAGGCCTTAGAGCTGCGGCTGACGTTCCAAGCTGGGGGATGCCGCCGGCCGCGCCTGAAAAGCAGCAGTCAAGGATAATTATCACCTCACGGACACCGGACTGGTGTACTTTGGCCATAACCTCGGCGAACGACACGCCGGGACTCGTTCGCGTACCGTTCGTCGTCACCAGAGTCACGTCGTTAACGTCTTGGCTTCCATGACCAGCGAAGTAAAGCAGGGCCACATCTGCACCGGCAGCGAGCAGAGAGGAAAGACCTTCTCGCAGGGCGTCCGTAGTGGGCTCTGATCCACCAGAAACGAGACTCTGGCATTGGAAGTTCGGGGTGTCGTCCTCATTTCGCGACAGCAACGGGGCGAGCGCGTGTACGTCGTTGACGCAGCCACCTAGGTTGTTGAATTCGTCGTATCTGTCTACGCCAACCAGCAGAGCACGTTTCATCGCCAGTTACAGGCCGTCTATGAACAGGGCCACGTCTTCCCATGTCCAGTCGACGCAGACGGCGCTTCCCATCTCCGTCGGCTTAGTCCGATAGCCGTCGGTTATCCAGACGCCGATCACCTTCTTCCCTTCCTCCCTGGCGCATTTGATCTCCCACAGCTGCCCTGTGGCCGTTGGAGTGCTCCTACTGATGAGTGCGATCACCCCATCAGACCGCCGCACCCTCGTGCGCACTCTTTCCTTCCATTCGGTCTTGTACGGCTCCTTGACGGACATGTCCGTGAACTCGAACGGTGTCTTCGGATGGACCCGCTGACCGGTGAAGAGATTCCGAGTGGTTTCGTCCTCTTTCGCGAACGCAATGAATACCACCTTGGTTGCCATCTCCCAATCCTCCTAGCTATTCTGTCCAAGTGCACTGCGAAGCGTCGAGTGAAACTCAGTGGCGTACGAGGAACGCTCTGCTCTCACGACCTCGCGAAGACCCTTCCGAAGGATCGTCGGACGAGTCTGCGTGGCTACCCGAGCGTAAGTCGCTAGATCTTGGCCGTCCTTCAGATACGGCCATTTCTTGAGATACTCCGGCAATGAAGCAGCCTCGACGGCGAACGTTGCGATCGGGTAGTCCTTCTCCGTCGCGAGCCCAATCTCGAATGGGACCCACCACGACTCGCGCGTTTGGTTCGAAAGGATCACCATCAAGTGCGTGCAGGCGTCGAGTTGGAGCCGAAGGTAGCCGGTGAGGTCGTCGGCGCTCTTCCTCAACTGCTGGTCAAGGACATCAACGTAGACGTCGACATCCCGCGATCGCAAGGCCACCGCGACGCGCGAGGCGGCGGCGCTATCCTCCTGCTTATGCGAAACGAAGACCCTAATCAGCGCCACGATACTCCTTCACTTTTCTGACCTAGGATGCTAAGAACTGACGAAAAGCTCGCGCGTCACCTGCACGAATACCGACGTGCATTGGCAACTGCCTCACCTGCAACGACATCGCTTGCAACCGAACTCTCAGGCCACGAGGCGCGCGCTGTGCGCACGTCTCCTACCCTTTCAACCCAGTTGACGTGTAAGGTGCCGAGGGGGCTCGATGGAATGTCGACTGGGCCATCAACGACTTGGCGCTGACCGAAAACCGTGAGACCCACAGCCTTGGCGCTCATAGGTTTCGGGTGCAAGAAATCCCCGTCGCCCTGAAGCAAGGCGACATCAACAGATAGGAACCGCCTCATCCTAGTGGTGCCAATGCTCTTTCGGCGTGCTTGGGTTGGTCGTTCCCGTTCCAGAATGTGCTCGCCGGCGCGTTGGTATTGTCGGCCCAAGGCCCCCGTCGGGGGAATCTCGATCGCATCGCCCCAGTGTAAAACTCCCCCAATATCCAAGATATGCGATTCGCTTCGATCGTTGGGCCACGTCATCCTCTCTCTTCGCTATGTCTCTGCCGTCTCGCTGATTCGTCAGAAGCAAGTACCGCTCGCGACTCGGGGTCACCGCGAAGGGGTCACGGCGAATCGGAACTGTTCGTGTATGAGTACGCTCCGAGGGGCCTGGGGTTGCTGCACCCTTGTACGCAATGTCCAACGTGATTGGGCCGCATCCTCCGCACTGCCTAACACACACATCGTCCCAGGCTGTTAGCAAAACCGGAACCAGGCATCCCTGTGACCGTACCTCCCTATAGGAACCTATCGGTTCAGTTTCTCAACGAGGAGTGCCCCGTGTCGTCGTTCGCAGGCACCAAACCGGGCCGTGGCGAGGGTCGTCTCAGAAACCCGGCCGCGCAAGAAGGGAGATCTTCAGTCGATACGATGCGGACCCGACGTCGGAGGCGGCTCTCAACAGATGCGAAGTCTCGACGACGCTCGCCCAGCTTCGCTCTCGGGATCGCAGGTTGATCCTTGCCTTGGCGGCCGGTTTCTCATACGAGGACATCGCGTCCCGCGAGGGCATGATCAGACAGGCGTTCGCGCAGGGATCTGGCGGGCACGCGAGCGGGTTCGGGTCGATGTTCGGCGGCCGTCCTGAACACCGGTCAACGGGCGCAGGTTGTGGCCCGCGGTCGATCGACCTCACTCGGTCGAAGCCACTCTCGGGATGTCCCCTTCTTCCGGAAACTCGCCGCCTGCGTCGAACATCCGACCAGGGAGGCGGTGCCATCCTGTCGGTGGTCGCCTCTATGTTGTCGGGGTTGAAGTCGAACCGGAGAGTGTTGGCGCGTGCGGTGGTTGGTGTTGGAGCATCTCGTTGCACAGTTGTTCGCAGAGGCGATCGCAGCAGGGAAGGATGCGGCCGCAGGCCAGTTCGCGGGCATCTTGAGCTTCCCCCGGTTTCCCGGGCAGTGACGGTGAGATGTTACGCGGCATCATCTGCATTCTGCTTCTCGTAGTTGATCGGACTGAGATAGCGGAGCGAGGAGTGGCGACGGTGTGGGTTGTACCAGGCTTCGATCCATTCGAAGATGGCTGCAGCGAGCTCCGCGCGGGTCGCCCAGATCTTCGTGTCGAGCAAATCTAGTTGCAGCCGACTGAAGAAGCTCTTGGCCATGGCGTTGTCCAGCGCCGACCCGATGCGTCCCATCGATCCCAGCAGCCCTGCCGCGCGCAGCCGCTGCCCGAAAACCCACGACGTGTATTGTTTGAGAACCGTGATCGGAATGCACGATCGTGCCGGTGACGTCACCGCGGCGCCAGCGCGCCATCTCCTGCGCATCCACGACGATCTCTGAGCGAAGATGATCGGCGATCGATAGGCCGATCACGCGACGGCTGAACGCATCCAGCACGACCGCGGCGTAGACCTTGCCCTCAAGGGTCGGATGCTCGGTGATGTCGGTGACCCACAGCTTGTTCGGCCGATCGACACAGAACTTGCGTGCCACCAGATCGTCGTGGGTCGCCGGCAACGGCCTGGCGCGATGTCCTTTGCGGCGATAGCTGCCCTGCAGGCAGGCATTACGCATCAGCCGTTCGATCCGCTTGCGTGAACACCGCACCGACCGCCCCATCGTCAGCTCCTTGTGCACCATCGGCGAACCGTAGCTCCCGCGACTCATCACGTGGATCTCAGGGATCGTCTCAGTGAGCGCAGCGTTTGCAGCGTCACGCTGCGACGGGGGTCGGTCCCGCCACTCGTAGAACCCCGACGTCGACACACCGAGCACCCGGCAGGTCACCGTGACGGCGATGCCGTCATCGGCGAGTTCACGGACCAACCGGACCTTCATTTTGGGAGCACGTTCTCCTTGGCGAAGAACGCAGCCGCCCTCTTGAGGATCTCGACCTCGGTCTCCAAGACCCGGTTGCGCCGGCGGAGCTCGACGAGCTCGCGTCGTTTCGGCCTCGGTCAAGCCCTCGCGGTCACCGGTCTCGATCTGGTCCCGCTTGACCCAGTTGCGAAGACAAGACTCGGAGATCCCAAGATCCTTGGCGATCAGCGCGACGGGTTGGTCACCTGTTCGAGCGAGTTGCACGGCCCTGCGTCGGAACTCCGGTGGGTGTGGTCTTGGCACTTCGGACTCCTCTCCGGCGAGCGAACTCGCACAGCGTAGGTGTCCGGGTTACCGGGGGAAGCTCA
>JBKJXT010000521.1:0-3171 GCA_046716205.1 Actinomycetota bacterium | reverse complement strand
CACCGAAGTGCTCGACCGGGCGTGCGCGCGCGCCTGATCGGGCCTCTGTCGTACGCTGCGGGACTTCTCGAGCGACAGGAGGCCGTCATGAGCGACACGAACTCGATCCGCGAAGCGATCGAAGGCGCGACCGAGTACCTCACCGCCCACCCTGATGACGCACGCTCGACCGACTCCGCTGCGGTCGCGCGACTCGCCGGCGGGCTGCGGGTACGCGTGACCGATCCCGCGGGGCGCACGGTCGAGACCGACATGGTCAAAAGCGTCGGCGGCGAGGACGCGGCCCCGAGCGCCGGCTGGTTGTTCAGGGCGGCGATCGCGGCGTGCGACACGACATTGATCGCGATGCGCGCCGCGATGCTCGGGGTCGAGCTCACCGACGTCGAGGTCACGATCGACAGCGAATCGAACGATCTCGGGATCCTCGGCATCGACGACTCCGTCCCTGCCGGACCACTCAGCGTGCGAACACGCGTCAGGGTCGCGGCCACCGACATCGACGAGGCAGCGCTGCGCGATCTCGTGGAGTGGGCCATCGCGCACTGCCCGGTGTGTGATGCGGCGAAGAGGGCGTTGCCCATGGAGCTCGAGATCGATCTGGGATAGCGCCATGGCAACGAGTACGAAGATGAAGACCTTCTATCCCAAGACGCGCGCGGCGTGGCGCGCGTGGCTGCGGGCGCATCATCGGACCGCAAGCGAGATCTGGGTCGTCTATCCCCGCAAGGCGACCGGCAAGCCGCGCATCTCCTACAACGACGCGGTCGAGGAGGCGCTGTGCTTCGGCTGGATCGACGGCAAGCAGCGCTCGATCGACGACGAGCGGTTCGCGCAGCGGTTCACGCCGCGCCGATCGGGGAGCTCGTGGTCGGAGATGAACAAACAGCGCCTGGCGGCGCTCATCGCGTCGAACAAGATGACGAAGGCAGGCTTGGCCGCGGCGGAAGGAGTGAAGCTCGGCGCGCGCCTGAAGGTCGCACCCGACATCCGCGAAGCGCTCAACGAAGACGATGTCACGCGACGCAACTTCGCCAAGCTGCCGTCGTCCTACAAGCGCGTCCGCATCGCCTACATCGAGTCGGCGCGCAGCCGGCCCGATGAGTTCGGCAAGCGCCTGCGCCACTTCGTGAAGATGACTACGCAGGGCAAGACCTTCGGATACGTCAAGGAGTTCGCGCCCAAGCGGTAGGAGGGTTCGGGCCGCGGGCGGCGAACCCAGGGGCATGCGACCATCTCGACTGCTGCTCGTCCTGCTACTGCTCATGGCGCCCGCGTCCTCGCGCGCCGCAGAGCCGGCCGTCTGCGACCAGACCCCGGAGCCGGCCCGGTGGCAGAGCGCCGGCACGCCCGACCAGGGCCTGGCGCACATGAGGATCACGGTGCACCGCGGAGCCGCCAACCTCGCGCCGGAGAACACCATCGCGGCGTTCGAGTACGCGATCGCGTACGGGCTCGACATGATCGAAGTGGACGTCCAGCAAACCGTCGACAACCGCTACGTCGTGCTGCACGACTACGAGGTGGACGACAAGACCGACGGCAGCGGACTGATCCAGACGATGACCTACGACGACGCCCGGCGTCTCAACGCGGCGGCCAACCCGCGGTGGCAGGGCAGCGAGTACGACCCGTCGTTCGTGCCCGGACTCGAGGACGTGCTCGCCCTCGCGAGCCAGCACCAGGTCGGCATCAACTTCGACCTGAAGGAGTCGGTGTACAACACGGCCGGCGTCGCGCTGCTCGCCGCGCAGTACCCCGGCGTGATCGAACGGTCCATCTTCCAGCCCTACGTGCCCGGGCGCGCCGAGCAGATCCTCGCCGCCGCGCCGGATGCGACCATCATGTTCAACTCGCAGTTCGCCGGGACGCCGCCGGCGGTCTATTACGCGCTCGGCGCGGAGTACCACTGGTTCGGCTCCACGCTGTCCACGTATCCACCCGAGGCGATCGTTGCGATCCACGACGCCTGCCGCTTCGTGCAGCCCAACGTCTACAGCGACGATCGCGCCAAGGAAGCGCGCGACCTCAACATCGCGCGCTCGAGAGGAGCCGACGGCGCGATGGTGAACAATCCTGAGGTTGCGGCGCGTGAGCTTGGTCGCGCGGTATCGACCGCCCTCACGCGTGCGGGATCGACGGCGTGTTTGATCGGCCATCACGGCCTGGGTCTGCCCGGCAAGACGCTGAGCGTTGACGGAGTGCCTCACGCGACGCGGCGCGGCGGGTGCATCGAGCTGCCCCAGGTGTTCACGTCGGTGACGTTCACGAGCGACGGATCGGCGCTCGGCTCCTCACTCTGAGACGTCCAACGTGGCGCGCAGCTTGGCGCGCGCCTGCGCGAGATGCGCCTTGACGGTGCCGTGCGCCACGCCGAGGGCCTCCGCGATCTGGTCCTCGCGCATGTCCTCGACGTAGTACAACACCACGCACGCACGTTGTTTGGGGCCGAGCCCCTCTAAGGCCGCCATCACCTCGCTGGTCTCCGGCGTGAGTTCGACATCCTCGCGGCGCCACGAGCCCAGGCGCAGCATCGCGCGCGTCTCTCGGGCGCGCCCGCGGATACTGCGAGCGTGCATGCGCGTCAGCACCGTGCGGAGCCACGCGCGCAGCACTTCTTCGGTGGGCGGCTGGGGAGGGCGCCGCACGGCGGCGGCGAACGCCTCCTGTACCAGGTCCTCCGCGTCGTGGGGCGCGCGGCACAGCATGTACGCCACGCGGCGCGCCCACGGGTACAGCGACGCGAGCACGTCGTCGAGTCCTTCAACGAGCCGGCCGTCCTCAGCCACGATCGTCATCATCGCCCGCCGGGATCAGAGGATCGAGAATGTGACGACGTTGGATCGCCAGCTGCGAACGCCTTCGGCGTCGTTGGCGGTCATCCAGAGCCCGACGGCGGTGTACGTGCCGGTCGGCTGCACGCCGGAGGCTCCCTTGCAGTTGCCGGTGCGGTCCCACGCTTCCACCTTCGTGCGCTCCTCGCCGGCAGCGTACTGGTCGGCGCGCAGCTCCTGGGTGAAGATCTTGCCCATGCTCCAACGCCAGACCTCGCCGTTGGGGCCGGTGATGAGGAAGTCGGCCTCGGGGTTGCCGTGCATGTTCCGCACGGGAACGGGGCCGTCGTTGCGGAGCTTCAACTCCAGGGTCGCACCGCCCGGGGTGGAAGTCACCTTC
>JBKJXT010000520.1:0-6821 GCA_046716205.1 Actinomycetota bacterium | reverse complement strand
CGATGCAGGAGCTGTGCGCGGAACGCCTTGGGCCGCCGTCGCTCGGCGCGCGCCTCAGCCAGAGCGCTCGGCTTCCTGCTTACGCCTCTGCTCGACCCGGCCACGCCACAGCGTTCCTACGAAGCTGACGACGAGCGGCAGGAGGCTGATCGGCGTCAGCTCCCAGATCGCATCCGCGATGATCCACGCGATGAGGGATACAACGAACCACACCATCGGCCAGAAGGGGACCTCGACCTTATAGGCGCGGTGCCACGACCGGTCGCCCCACGCGATGATCCGGCGGTCGCTCTCGGCCATCTTGTCGAACAGCTTACTCACAGCAGCTCCATCATCCCGCCCACCATCTCCGTCACCGGAGACACCACGTCCTGTTGGCAGATCACGTTCACCACCGCCGGCTTCCCCGACTCGATCGCGCGCGTGATCGCAGCACCCAGCTCCTCTGAGTTCTCCACCCGCTCGCCGTATCCTCCGAACGCCTCGGCGATCTTCTCGTAGGCCACCGCCGCCAGCTGCGTCGCGCCCGTCTTGGTCCCGAACTGCTTGCCCTGCTCGTGGCGGATGTTCCCCCACGCACCGTTGTTCGCTACCACCGCGACGATCGGCAAGCCGTAGCGGGCGCACGTCTCCAGCTCGATCGCCCCGAAGCCGAATGACCCGTCGCCGATGCACATCACCACCGGACGATCCGGCGCGCCAGCCTTCGCGCCGAGCGCGTAGCCCATCCCCACTCCGATCGTGCCCAACGCGTCGTGCGTCGCTAGCAGCGACCCCGGCCGGTACGCCGGGAAGATCGTGATGGCCCACGTGTGGATGTCGCCACCGTCGGAGATCAGGATCGCGTCGCGCGGGGCCGCCTTCACGACCTCGGCCGGGACGCGCCCCGGCGGAACAGGCGAACCCTGCAACGGCGCCGTCTGGCTCTCCCATGCCGTGTGCATCCCCGCCGCGAACTCCTTCGCGGTGGCGAGCCATGCCTCCTTCGTCTTTCCGTCGTAGGCGTCGGCGAGCTGCTGCAGCACCACCCGCGCGTCGCCGTGCACCGCCAGATCGGGCTGACGGTTCAATCCGACGCTGATCGATTCGATGTCGATCTGGATGAGCTTTTCGTTGCCGCTGAACAACGGCGGCCCGCCGTGGGTGATGGAGGCATCGAGCTTCGTGCCCGCCAGGATCACCAGGTCGGCCTGCATGATGCAGAAGCCTCCCTCGGCCAGCGGTCCCAGCGAGATCTCATCGCCGTCGGGGATCAAGCCGCGCGCCGCGTTCACGCTCGTCATCGGGATCCGCGTTCGTTCGCAGAACGCACGGATCGCGTCGCCCGCTCCCGACCAGAACGCGCCGCCACCCGCGACCAGGATCGGCTTGTCGGCGTCGTTGATCATCTGGAGCGCCTTGGCGAGCGCGACCGGCGAAGCACCCGCCGGTTCCGGCAGCTCGACCTTCGTGATCGGCGCGTCGGCGCATTCGTGCTTGGCGACGTTGTGCGGGATCTCGAGCATGACGGCGCCCGGCCGCCCCGCGAGCATGCGGCGCCACGCGAGCTCCAAGTAATACGGCACCCGCTCGCCCTCGAAGACGGTGTCGCACCACTTCGTCACGCCCGACACCAGCTCACGCCCGTCGATGTCCTGGAACGCGCCGGTGTATCGCTTCTGTGTCGAGGTGCGGCCGGCGATCAACAGGACCGGCGAGCCGCTGGTGTTCGCCACCGCGAGGCCGGTGATCGCGTTGGTCACGCCGGGGCCGGCCGTCACGACCGCGACGCCGGGCCTGCCGGTCACCTTCGCGTAAGCCTCCGCCGCCAGCGTCACGTTCATCTCGTGGCGGCACCCGATCACCTCGATGCCTTCCTCGGCAGCCCCGTTGAGCACGGGCAGCACATGCTCCCCGACGAGCGCGAAGATCTTGTCCACCCCTTGCGCTTTGAGCCACTTCGCTGCGAGCTGTCCGCCGGTCATGGGAAGCCTCCGTTGGGGTGAGTGTGCGGCTAACGAAACCACATCGCCCGCAGCAGGCGCGAATCAGCAGGGTTCGGCCTCCCCGTGGCGAAACCAGCGCCACACACAAGGAAGGGAGCCCGATGAAGAGCCGCATGCTCGTCCTGGCGTTCGTGGCCACGATCGCCGCCGCGCCCGCCGCGGTGCGCGCTGATCACGATCCGTCGCACGACACCCGTTACAACCCGAACTGCGCCTGGGATTCCAAGCGCTCCGCCGATTACGACGGCGACGGCGAGCCAGACCACATGATCATCGGCGTGGCACACAACACCACGTTCCCGCGCCAGATCATCAACATCATCGAGCCGCTGACCGGCATCGACCAGATCCCGCCGTTCTTCGGCGCGCACGACGGCCCCGACAACGCCTCCGTCGTTGTCCAAGGCGACCACCGGATGCTCGGCGCGAACCCGGCACACGACGAGGAAGGCGAGACCAACGACCCCGAGCAGAAGCACAACGGCGCGATCTACGCCAACGTCGACTACGACGACATCGAGTACGGGCGCGCGCCCAAGGCCGCTGCCGGTGCCGGGATCTACGAGGCCAACCACCTCACGATGGCGTGCGTGGGTACCGAGCAGGATCCCGAAGCCGCGGTCTGCCTCTCCGGTCGGGAGTTCTACCGACTCACCGACGAACCGTGCCCGCAAGATTGACCGGCTAACACCACCAGCAGTTAGCATCCCCCGCACGACGAACCGGGGGTGAGCCGTGCTCGATCAAACGTTCCCGCGACAGGCGGCGCGAAAGGCGATCTTCGACGACTACCGGGCGCGTGGCCTGTGGGGCTCGCGCACGTTCAACGACATCCTCGACGAGGCGTGCAACACGCGCTGGCCGGACGCGGAGTTCGTCGTCGAGTCTCGTCAGCGGCCGGCGCGCGCCACGTTTCGCGAGATGCATGCGCGCGCCCAGCGGCTCGCCGGCGCGCTGTACTCGCTAGGCCTGCGCAAGGGCGACGTGCTGGCGATGGAGATGCCGAACTGGATGGAGGGCTGCGTCACCTATCAGGCGGCGGCTGCCCTGGGCGTGGTCGTCGTGCCGATCATCCACATCTACCAAGCCAAAGAGGTGTCGTTCATCCTGCGTCAGTCGGGCGCGAAGCTGTTCATGGTCCCCGACACGACGATGGGCATCGACTACCTCGCCATGGTCGCGGAGATCCGTGGTGGGCTCCCCGCGCTCGAGCACGTCGTCGTCGTCGGCGAGAAGATCCCCGACGACTGCATGAGCTTCGAGGAGCTGGAGGCGCGTGGCTCGACCGACTGGCCGAAGCCTGACCTCTCCCCCGACGAGCCACACATCCTCGCCTACTCCAGTGGGACCACGGCCGACCCCAAGGGCGTCGTGCACTCGCACAACACGCTGCTGAGCGAGGTCCGCGGCGTCGTCGCGGCGAGCGGGGGCGATGAGACCGACGTCTTCATGTCTCCCAACCCGATCGGCCACATCGCAGGCATCTACTCCGCGTTGATCGCGCCGTTCACGATCGGGTACCGCAAGCTCGTTCTGGTCGACGGTTTCGACCCCCCGTGGATGCTGCAGCTGATCGCCGATCACGGTGTGACCCGCTCGGGCGGCGCGCCCATCTTCATGCAGGTCATGATCAACGACCCGACGTTCGAACAGACCGACACCTCGTCGCTACAGCTGTTCGGCGTCGGCGGTGCCAACGTCTCGCCCGCGTTGATCGAGCAAGCCGATTCCGTCGGCTGGTGGTCGTTCCGCTCCTACGGGTGCACCGAGCATCCGTCGATCACGATGGGCACGCTCACCGATCCGCTGGACAAGCGCGCACACACCGACGGGCGCGTCGGCCTGGACGTCGAGATCAAGCTCGTCGATGACGACGGCAACGAGGTGGCGCCGGGCGAGGAAGGCGAGATCCTCTCCCGCGGCCCCGAGCTGTTCCTCGGCTACATGGACCCCGCGATGGACGCGGAGGTCTTCACCGACGACGGCTGGTTCCGCACCGGCGACATCGGGCGCGTCGACGCCGACGGGTACGTCGCGATCACCGACCGCAAGAAGGACATCATCATCCGCGGCGGCGAGAACATCTCCGCGCGCGAGGTCGAAGAGGTGCTCGCGCGCCATCCCAAGGTCGCCGACGCGGCAGTGACTCCGGTGAGCGACGAGCGCTACGGCGAGAAGGTCTGCGCGTTCGTGATCACCCGCGACGGCGCACAGCTGTCGCTCGACGACGTGCTCGAGCATTTCAAGGCTGAAGGCATCGCCAAGCAGAAGACACCGGAACGCCTCGAGCTGGTCGATGCGTTCCCGCGCACGCTGTCGGGCAAGGTGCAGAAGTACGTGCTGCGCAGACAGATCGAGCAGCCGTAGCAGAAGAGAGCCGCCGGATGCGCGGCTCTCTCCACGATCAGATCAGTTGAGGTCAGACCGGCAGGTCGGGTGCGCAGTTCACGGCGCTCTGGTTCAGGCCGCCGTCTGTCCCGGGCGAGTTCCACGGACGGCGGTAACCGTCACTCGCGCTGGCAGGGTCGCCGTCCTTGTTGCACCACACGCCGGGCGCGGTCGGGCTCACCTGGACGTTGATGTAACCGGGCGGGAACGGCTGGCCGTCATCGGTGTCGAGGCTGACGCGCGCACCCTGGTTGGTCCGGGAGGTCCGCACGACGAGGCGGCCCTGCGTGTTGGGGGGGCCGGTGTCGTTGCAGGCCTCAAATTCGGGTCCGTCGGACGGGTTGTTCGCATAGATCCTGAGACTGCCGGCCTGGATCGGGAGCTGGCCGCCGCTGCCGCACTGGATGTCGCCTTCGACTCCCTTGCACGAACCCGCGGCGGTCCTGGTGCCCTGACACGGCGAGGCCTGGGACGCGCCCAAGCTGCCGACCGTCGCGATGACGACGCTCGCGGCCAGCAAGAACCTGATCTTGCGCATCGTGATTCCTCCTCGTTGTCGAAGCTTCTGAGGAGTTTTTCGGCGGCAAGGGCGGATTCTCCTGCTCCTGGAAGTGTCAACCGCCGGGTCGCGAGGGGAAACACCAGGACGAAACTTCCCCCTCAGGTGCGGAACCAGCCCCGCGGGTCCATGAGACGCAGGGTGCGCACGGCGGAGCCGCTGGGGGCGACGGCCCGACGCACCCCCGGCGCGACCTTCAGATCCCAGCCGCAGCGCTCGCGACATTCCCGCACCGCGGTGTCGACGTCGGCGCCGAACACCTCGGTGAGCACGAGCTCGCCCTCGGGGTCCTTGCGGTACACGCCCAGCGTCGAGACCAGCGCACTGACGCGGTCCCCCGGTCCGGTCACGTACGGGACCGCTTCGAGGAAGCGTTCCTTCGATTGCGCGGCCAACACGACCGACTCCGTCGCGCACGTGATCACGTCGTTCGCGCCGCCGCTGCCCATCAGCAGGTGCGATCCGGGAACGCAGGTGGAGTTGATGTTCCCGCGCTTGTCCACCTGGGCTGCACCGAGTGCGCCGATCGAGCGGGCCTGCCCGCCACCGACCAACACGCCCAGCGCGACGTCGATCTCGGTGAGCATCGTGCACGTCGGGAAGTTCCGTTGGTTGAAAAGGATCGGCTCGCCGGGGCGCGGCCAGTATCCAACGAGCCCCATCTCGGCGACCAGGTCCACGTGCGTACCGGCGTCGGCGAGATCGTAGGCCGCGAGCCACGCGGCGAGGTTCGCCATGCCGGCGCCGGCGAGCATCGTCTGCAGACCGCCGGCGACGATCCGCTCGCCCAGCACGCGAGCGGCGGCGACGATCGCGGTCTCGATCGCGTTCGGCTCGGCGTCGACGTCGACGCCCTCCATCGCGGTGTCCAACGCGGCGCGCCACCCGTCGGGATGCGCCTGAGCGCGCAGTCGCGCGATGCGGTCGGCACCGAGCTTGGCGACGTAGGCCTCGTGCGAACCCGTTTCGATGATCCATTCCTTGATCCACGCGTCGAGCGTTCCCGGATCGCGCGCCGCCGCACGAAGCTCGACCCAGAACTCCCAATCCTCGCCGTAGGCCTCGATGCCGGCGATACCGGTCGGCAGCAGACCGCCGGGGTGCGCGCCCAGCGGCGCTTCCACGATCGCAGCGACCGAGGATGCCGGCAGGCGTGTGAGGTGCGCGTGCTCGCGCACGAACGACGAGTCGACGATGCGATCGACGGTCACGATCGCGCCGCGCCGTGCGGCGAGGGCGCCGTTGAGGCTCTCGAACAACGGCGGACTGAACAGCACGTTGCCGTACTCGTCGGCCGCCGCCGCGTGGACGAGCGACACGTCGGGCACCAGCGCGGGGATCAACGCACTCCCGTCGGGCGCGCGCGCCAGCCCCAGGTCCGCCTCCATCGACGATCCGACCAGGGAGCGGGTCGTCGTCAGTCCGACACCGCGCGCGCCGGCAGCGAGACGCTGCGCGAACGTCAGGATCGACCACTGCTCGAACTCCACGCCGTCGCGCCAGGCGCGCTGATACACCGGGCTCGGCGCCGGACCCCAGTAGGAGTCGCCCGCCCAGCTCGTCACGACGCGCCGCGCCAGACCCGCGTGGATCAGCGGCACCTGCGGTGTCGTCAACTGCACGGCGCACAGCTCGAAGGCGGGATCCGAGCCGATGAAGCGACGCAGCAGCTCCCAATGTCCGGCACTGCCGCGCGCGTGGGTCAGACCGAGATGGACGCGATCGCCGGGGTGCACGTGATGGGCGACGGCCTCAGAGAGGGTCGAGACCTTGGAGACGCGAGCGCTCGGGACGGCGATCCGTCGCTCGGTCCAGGCGCGCAGCTCCGGGTCCTTGGTTCGCGCAGCGTACCCGCTGCGGATCGGGAAGAGGTGGGCCGGTGAGAGAGC
>JBKJXT010000519.1:0-4757 GCA_046716205.1 Actinomycetota bacterium | reverse complement strand
CCTTCGGGGGGGGGGGGGGGGGGGGGGCCCCCCGGGCCCCCGCCGCGACGTGGCCACGTTCGCAACCATCGCGTTCGCTCTGTACCTCGCGCAGGTCGTCGTCGGCGGGCTCCAGGTATTCACCCAGCTCGCTGCCCCGCCGGTGGTCGCCCACGTCGCGCTCAGCGCGCTGATCTGGGCGTGTCTGGTCGGCGCGGTCTCGGTGACACGGCCCCTGACGCGTCGGGCTGCGGGCGACCAAGCGTCCGCGACGGCTGCCAAGCCGCCCCTGAGGGACACGATCAAGGCATACGTAGCGCTCACCAAGCCGAGGATCATCCTGCTGCTGCTCATCACGACGGTGCCCACGATGATGCTCGCCGAGGGTGGGATGCCCTCGGTCTGGCTGATGGTCGCCACCGTGGCAGGCGGCGCGATCGCGGCCGGGGCCGCCAACACGATCAACATGTACTTCGACCGGGACATCGACTCGGTGATGCGCCGCACACGCTCGCGCCCCCTGCCCGCGCATTCGGTGACGCCCTCCCGAGCGCTCGCGTTCGGCGGGATCCTCGCGGTCGTGTCGTTCTTCTTCATGACCGCCACGGTGAACACGCTGGCGGCGATGCTCACCCAGGCCGCGATCGCCTTCTACGTGATCGTCTACACGCTCGGCCTCAAGCGCCACACCCCGCAGAACATCGTCATCGGGGGAGCGGCTGGCGCGGTGCCGGTGCTGGTTGGATGGGCCGCGGTAACCGGCAGCGTCGGCGCACCGGCGGTGGTCGCCTTCAGCGTCATCTTCTTCTGGACCCCGGCGCATTTCTGGGCGCTGGCGATGCGGTACGCGCGCGATTACGAGGCAGCCGGGGTGCCGATGATGCCCGTGGTCGCCGGGGAGCGCTCGACCCAACGCCAGATCCTGGTGTACGCGGCGATCACGGTGGCGGCCACACTGCTGCTGTGGCCGGTGGCCCAGATGGGAGCGATCTATATCGCCACCGCCGGGCTGCTTGGCGTCTGGTTCCTGCGTCACGCGATCCGGCTGCTGCGCCTAGGTACCCCCGCAGCCGCGATGGGGCTCTTCAAGTTCTCGATCAGCTACCTCGGACTCCTGTTCGCGGCGATGGGCGTGGACGCGGTCGTCCACGTGGGCGCCTGATGGTGAACCGTCACAAACGCACTCGGGCCATGTGGAGGGAACGTTGCTGCTTGTGATACCTATTGACCCGCGGGGGGCCCTGTCTCTCGATTCCGGTCACATCGATGAACCTGCGCGCAGCTGGGCAGACCAACAGGCGAGGATCCGCTTCCCTACCACGCCAGACACGACGTCGGCCTGCCCATGCAACGGCGGCGCGCAAGGAGGGCAAGGATGAAGCTTCGGCGTCTACGTCGCCTCGGTAAGGCTGCGCTCGCCATCACCGCGTTGGTCCTGCTCGCGGCGTGCGCGAAGGATGCTCCGCAAGACACGCTCGCGCCCGACGGGCCCATCGCGCGCCAGGTCGACAACCTGTTCCGGCCGGTGTTCTGGATCGCGGTCTTCGTCTTCGTCCTCGTCGAGGGCCTGATCGTGTGGGCGGTCTTCCGCTTCCGCGACCGTCCCGGGGCCCAAGAGCCCAAGCAGATCCACGGCAACTCCAAGCTTGAGTTCACCTGGACGCTGATCCCCGCACTGATCCTGCTGGGCATCGCGTTCCCGACGGTCGCCACGATCTTCAGCGTGAGCGCCAAGCACAAGCCCGACGAGATCCTCGTGCGGGTGATCGGCCACCAGTGGTGGTGGGAGTACGACTACGTCAACGAGAAGATCAACACCGCGAACGAGCTCGTCATCCCGGTCGGCAAGCAGGTCTACCTCGAGCTCGAGTCCGCCGACGTCATCCACTCCTTCTGGGTGCCCAAGCTCGCCGGCAAGCAGGACGTCGTTCCCGACCGCATCAACACGCTGAGCTTCCTCGCCGACAACCCGGGCCAGACCTACCTCGGGCAGTGCGCGGAGTTCTGCTCGCTGAGCCACGCCAACATGCGCCTGACGGTGATCACCAAGACGCAGGCCGAGTACGACGCCTGGGTGGCAAAGCAGAAGGCGAAGGCGGCCGAGCCGGCGGCCGGCGGCCTGGAGTCCCAGGGTCGTCAGATCTTCATGGAGAACGCCTGCATCCAGTGCCACCGGATCGACGGCATCGAGGGCGCGACGTCCACCACCGGTCCGAACCTCACGCACTTCGCGAGCCGGAAGACGTTCGGCTCCGCGACGTTCGACAACACCGAGGAGCTGCTCACGGAGTGGATCAAGCACTCGCGGGAGATGAAGCCCGGTGTGCTGATGCCCAACTTCGACGAGCCGCTGGAGGCTGACGATCCATCCGGCGTGCAGCAGACGTTCAAGCAGCTGACCGACGACCAGGTGCGTGCGCTCGTCGCGTACCTGCGCAGCCTCGTGTGATCAAGGAGCAGAACTGATGGCAACCGCCGGCGTCGCGACTCGCGGGATGTGGTCCCGTCCGAACTCCCATTCGGGACTCTGGAGCTGGATCACCACCGTGGATCACAAGAAGATCGGGATCCTCTACGGGTATACGGCGTTCATCTTCTTCCTGATCGGCGGGGTCGAGGCCCTGGCGATCCGCGCGCAGCTCGCGAAGCCCAACAGCACGATCCTGTCCGCGGAGGCCTACAACCAGCTGTTCACGATGCACGGGCTGACGATGATCTTCCTCGTCGTCATGCCGCTGTCGGCGGCGTTCTTCAACTACCTCGTGCCGATCATGATCGGCGCCCGCGACGTTGCGTTCCCGCGCCTCAACGCATTCAGCTACTGGGTGTTCCTGTTCGGCGGTCTGTTCCTGTACTCGAGCTTCCTGCTGGGGGGCGCACCCAACGGCGGCTGGTTCGGCTACGCGCCGTTGTCGACCCAGACCGTCGTCGGCAGCACCGAGATGCTGCACAACATGGACTTCTACGCGATCGGTTTGATCATCCTGGGCATCGCCTCGACCGTGTCGGCGGTGAACCTCGCGGTGACGATCATCAACATGCGCGCGCCGGGGATGAGCTTCTTCCGGATGCCGGTGTTCATCTGGATGGCGTTCGTCGTCCAGCTGCTGCTGGTGTTCGCGCTGCCGGTCGTGACCGTCGCGTTCTTCCTGCTGATGTTCGACCGGATCCTCGGCACGAGCTTCTATCACGCCGGCGGTGACCCGGTCTTATGGCAACACCTGTTCTGGTTATTCGGGCATCCCGAGGTCTACATCCTGATCCTGCCGGCGATGGGGATCGTGTCCGAGATCTTGCCGACGTTCAGCCGCAAGCCGTTGTTCGGCTACGCCGTGGTCGTGTTCAGCGGTATCGCGATCGGGTTCATGGGTTGGGGCGTGTGGGCGCACCACATGTTCGCAGCGGGGCTCGGACCGATCGCCAACGCCGCCTTCGCGGTTTCGACGATGTTCATCGCGGTGCCGACGGGGGTGAAGATCTTCAACTGGCTGGCGACGATGTGGGGCGGCAGGCTGAGCCTCAAGACGCCGATGCTGTTCTCGATCGGGTTCGTGACGATGTTCGTGATCGGCGGCTTGTCGGGCGTGACACACGCGATCGTCCCGCACGACGCACAGCAGACCGACACCTATTACATCGTCGCGCACTTCCACTACGTGCTGTTCGGCGGTGCCATCTTCGGTCTGTTCGCCGGCGTCTACTACTGGTGGCCGAAGGTGTTCGGTCGTCTGCTCGACGAGCGGATCGGCAAGGCGCACTTCTGGTTGATGCTGCTCGGGTTCAACCTCACGTTCGCGCCGTTCCACATCCTCGGGCTGCAGGGGATGGTGCGCCGGACCTACGTCTACGACGACGGGATGGGCTGGGACGCGTGGAACATGGTCTCCACGATCGGCGCCTTCGTCATCGCGCTGTCGGTGTTGGTCTTCATGGTCAACGTCGCGCGCACGCGCAAGCGGGGCGAGGTCGCCGGCAACGACCCGTGGGACGGCCGTACGCTGGAGTGGTCGATCACATCGCCGCCGCCCGAGTACAACTTCGAGGAAGTACCCGTCGTGCACGCGCTCGACGACTTCTGGCACCGCAAGTATGCGGAGGACAAGACCGGCCGGCTCGTCCCAGTGCCCAGCGGCGCGGCCGAGGACGCGGAGACTTCCCACGGCGATGGGCACGCGATCCATCTCCCCTCGCCCTCCTACATGCCGATCTTCACATCGGTCGGCCTGCCGCTGATCGGATACGGACTCATGTACGGCTGGATCATCTCGGCGGTCGGTGGACTGATCACGATCGCCGGGCTCTACGGCTGGGCGCTCGAGCCCGACACGGAATAGACGAAAGGATCGATGGTGGCTCAGACAGCCGAAGCGACGGCGCCGCATCACCCGGCAACGTCCACGGGCATCTCGAACACGAAGCTCGCGATGTGGACGTTCCTGGGGTCCGAGTGCCTGCTGTTCGGCGCGCTCATCAGCGTCTTCCTTCTGTACCGCAACCGCGCTCCGTCGGGGCCCAAGCTGGCAGACATCGTCGACATCCCGTTCACGTCGGTGTCCTCGTTCGTGCTGCTGATGTCGTCGCTGACGATGGTGCTGGCGCTCGCGGCCATCCAGCGTGGCGATCACCACAAGACGCGTACGTGGCTGCTCGCGACGGCGCTGCTGGGCATGGTGTTCATCTCCGGGCAGGTCTACGAGTTCACGGTGTTCGTGCGTGAGGGCTTCGGCTTCACCACCAACCGCTCGTCCTCGGCGTTCTTCACGCTGACCGGGTTCCAC
>JBKJXT010000518.1:0-13485 GCA_046716205.1 Actinomycetota bacterium | reverse complement strand
AACCCTCGGGACCGCCGTCGTCGTGTCGACCGCTGCGGGCCACCTCCACACCTGCGCTCTGCTTTCTACCGGCGCCGTGCGCTGTTGGGGCTACAACGGTGACGGGCGGCTCGGCGACGGGACGTTTGCATCCTCGTTCACGCCGGTCGCGGTGCCCGGACTCACGAACGCGGTCGCGATCACGGCTGGTGCCTTCCACACGTGCGCCCAGTTTTCGGACGGCACGGCGCGCTGCTGGGGACGCAACGTTGAGGGGCAGCTCGGCAATGGGACGTTTGACAACGCGAACACGCCGGTCACGGTGAGCGAACTAACGAACGCGGTCGCGATCACCGCAGGTGGTAACCACACGTGCGCGATGCTCTCGGACGGCACCGCGGATTGTTGGGGCTGGAACGGGGCCGGGCAGCTCGGCAACGGGACGATGACGGACTCGAGCACGCCGGTCACGGTGATCGAACTTACGAACGGAGGCACGAGAGCCGTCGCGATCTCGGCTGGCCACGACCAAACCTGCGCTGTGCTCTCAGACGGTACTGCGAAGTGCTGGGGACGCAACCTGGAGGGCCAGCTCGGGAACGGGACGCAGACGGACTCCGACACCCCGGTCACGGTGAGCGGACTCACGAACGCGGTCGCGATCTCGACTGGCCACGCCCACACGTGTGCCGCACTCTCGGTGGGCACCACCTCGTGCTGGGGCTACAACTCCCACGGGCAGCTCGGGAACGGGACGCAGACCAACGCGAGCACGCCGGTCGCGGTGGCCGGACTCTCGGCTGTTGTTGGGGGAAGGCGGATCACGGCTGGCGGCGCGCACACATGTGCCCTTCTTTCGAGCGGCACGGCGCGCTGCTGGGGCTTCAACGGCCAGGGCCAACTCGGCAACGGGAGCACGACGGACTCCGACACCCCGGTCACGGTGAGCGGACTCACGGATGCGGTCGCGATCGCGGGCGGCGCCTACCACACGTGCGCGCTGCTCGCGGACGGCACCGCGCGCTGTTGGGGATACAACGGCTGGGGACAACTCGGCAACGGGAACACGACGAACTCGACCACGCCGGTCACGGTGAGCGGACTCACAGATGCGATCGCGATCGCGGGCGGCGAAGACCACGCCTGCGCTCTGCGTTCGAACGGCACCGTGCGCTGTTGGGGCTACAACGGTGACGGGCGGCTTGGTGACGGGACGTTTGCATCCTCGTCCACGCCGGTCGTGGTGAGCACGCTCACGAACACGGTCTCGATCACGGCCGGGGCCTACCACACGTGCGCCCGGGGCTCGGACGGCACGGCGCGCTGCTGGGGACGCAACGTCGAGGGGCAGCTCGGCAACGGGACGTTCGACAACGCGAACACGCCGGTCAAGGTATTCGGACTCGCGCACGCGGTTGCGATCAGCGCCGGCTCCTACCACACCTGCGCTCTGGGGCTCCCGTACGGCATCGCGAGCTGCTGGGGACGCAACGTCGAGGGGCAGCTTGGGGACGGGACGACGACGGACGCGAACACGCCGGTCCAGGTCAGCCCACTCACGGGCGCGGTCGCGATCTCGGCAGGAGGCGCCCACACGTGCGCGACGCGTGGGGACGGCACCGCGGTGTGCTGGGGCTTCAACGAAGACGGACGACTCGGAACGGGGAACACGACGTCGTCAACGACGCCGGTCGCCGTGAACGGACTCACGAGCGGAGCCACTAGAGCGGCAACGATCTCGGCGGGCACCTACCACGTCTGCGCCCTGCTCTCGGACGGCACGGCGCGCTGCTGGGGCTACAACGGGGAGGGACGGCTCGGCAACGACACGACGGACAACTCTACGAGCCCGGTCCCGGTCGAACACTTCCCCTGATCCAGGAGCGAGGACGTTGGATCCAACGACAGCAGCGACGCTCGAAGGAAGAGGGATAACCCTACGAGAGAAGTAGGGCGCGCCAGATTGTTGCGCCGCCCTCGTTGAACGACCTTGAAGACATCGGAACGTGATCGACGGACCGAGGGGATGGGGGATCGGGATGATGGGATTCGGATCACGGGCTGGTAGACGAGTGCCACGCGGGCCTGTTCGCGCACGCCGAACTGTGGTCGCACTCGTCACAGCGTCTCTGCTGTTGCCGGCTGGTCGGGCCGATGCCGCGACGACGATCAACTTCGACGACCACGCTGAGGGACTCGTCACGACCGACTACCGCTTTCAGGGAATCGTCTTCCCGATGGGGGTCTACGTTGGTACCTGTCAACCGGCGAATTGCGATACGGCATTCACCGGAACTCACGTTGCACGTCCGCTCTACTCTTCGTCCGAGCTTGTAGGCGACCGTATCATCGGGCGATTCGGATCGCCGCAGACCTCCTTGTCGATACGCGTGCGCAGTAATCGGCCCGCTGACGCAGACGACAGGCTTGACCTTACGCTCGTGGCGTACGACGCAGGTGACAATGAGGTCTATCGGCGCCGAAGCACTCGTCTCCCCAACCAGTGGGAATCCGTCGAGGTGAGCGCAGTGAAAGAGGTGGTCCCTCCTTTCTCGAGGTTCGAGCTGTATGGCGGTCTGAGGTCGGACGGGATCGAGTCGAATAACCTGGCGATCGACGACATCGTCTTTGATGGGGTCCCGGCGCCGCCGCAGATCGACCGCACCCCTCCGAGCGTGAGGATCGACTCCCCCGACGATGGGGAAACGATCACCACGACGGATGTTTCAGTGTCGTTCCGGACCTCCGACGATTCGGATCTTCGGACGGTCACGCTGAAATTCCTCTACGCGCCAGAGGGGAGCAACACCTACTCGCTCGTATACGAGGCTTCGATGTGTGGCACCTCTAGTGTCTGCCCGAATCCCTTCAACGCAACGAGAACGGTTGAGCCACCGTCTTCGCTGAAGAAGGGACGTTACGCCCTTGACCTCCGGGCCTGCGACGGTATGGGGAACTGCTGGAGCCACTACGTCCGGATCACCTACGACCCTCCCCGAGATGTGATCCTCCGCATCCACCCGCACTGGATGGAAGTGAACCAAGGCATCGCTTCGAACCCTGGTCGCCTGCCTTTCCCCGGAGAAACCGTCAATGGCTTGGGATCAAGCGTGCCCATCTTGCCGGGCAAGAACACTCTGGTGCGCGCCTACCTGTTCGCCGACGGAGAGACCGCTGCCGGATACACATCGGAGCTGTACCTCAAGGTCGAGCGACGCGACGGGTCCCTGCGCACCTTCACGATCCCACCCAACGGGGGCGCATCGACGATCACACCACCGGTATGGCCAGGATCGTCTGGATCGGCGGACGAACTCGCCTACAAGATGCGGACCGATCTGACCGGGACCCTGAACTACATCATCCCTGAAGGGTTCATCGAGGATGCGCGCTGGTTGGAACTCGGCCTCCATAAGAACGGTGGGGCGGTGACCGGTCGAGTGCAGATCACGCTGGGCACCCCCTCCGGTGTTGGGATCAACGCGTTCCTGATCAGTTACAGGGGCGGGCCGCGTCCACCCACGAGCGCCCCCGAGACGATCGCGTCTTACCTGCGGACGACCTACCCCGTGAGCGACGTCAAGGTGTTGAGCACACGCAACATCACTATCTTCGACGGCGCCTGGATCCTCAGCAAATGCGATGGCGCTCTGTGGGAGCTGTGGAACGGTTTTGGTGGCGACGACGCGCCGAACAGAGGTGGGTTCGAAATCGCTCACATCAATCCGACCGTCGGCATCATCTCGGAGCCGCTCGGAGATGCGAACGGATGCGCGTATGTCGGTGACGCCGCAGACATCGACTACCGCATCGGCGGGACCTCTGTCACGCGAGTCCTTGGCGACACGGCTGCGCAAGAGATCGGACACTCATTGGGCTTGGTGCACGCCGGCAACGATCATGGCGAGAGCGACGGGGGGGACGCAGAGCCCTGGCCGTATCCGCACGGCGGGATCAGCGGGTCCCGGTTCGGGGACTTCGGCTTGACGGCCGCTGCCACCACGGCGCCATCCGCGGTCAACGCCGGGCAATGGAGAGTCTCGCTCGTGGATCCATGCCCCGTCGGTGACGACCTCACGAAGCGGCGTCCTTGCTCCGATCACTCGATCCAGGCGCACGACTTCATGTCCTACGGATCGAGTTCAACACCGATCCCCGAGTTCACGACGGGAAGGAACAGGTGGGTCTCGCCGTTGACCTACAGCCGGCTTCACCGTGCGATCGCATTCGCGGAGACACAAGAGGAGAGGGGCGATCTTGGCGGCGTGTTCGCGAGTGACACTGCGACCACCGCAGAGCCGGCTCGCGTCGATAGCATCCTCGTTGGGATCGAGATAAGCGAAGACGGGGACGTCACGATGTCACCGCTCTTCCGTAAGGCCGTTCCCACCACGATGCTTGCGGATGACCAAGGCAGCTACTCGTTGAACCTCTACAACGATGCCGGACGGCTCCTGTCCTCTACCGGGTTCGACGTCAAGCATTCAACGTCGCACGTCTCGCCCTCGCATGTGGCGAACATCGCTGTTCCTTTCGTGCCGGGGGTCGCCGAGGTTGCCGTCCTGCGGGATGGGGTGCAGGTTCAGGCCGTCCAGGCGAGCGCGCACACACCGACCGTCGAAGTGCATGCCCCAAACGGTGGCGAGATCCTCGCCGAAGGCACAACCGTCGTGCGCTGGGAGGGCTCCGACGCCGACGGCGATGACCTCACCTACCTTGTCCAATACAGTCCGGACGGCGGCACGTCATGGCAGGGGATCGGGATGACCGGACCGGGCGACCCGACCGAGCTGGACGTGACGATCGCTGACATGATCCCCGGGCGCCGCGGTCTGATCCGGGTGGTCGCCTCCGACGGGGTGAACCTGGCGGTCGCCGAGTCGGACTGTGGTTTTTCGCTGGGGACGGCCGAAGCCCCGATCTGCGCCAAGCGGATCGACATCAAGCCGAACTCATGCCCGAACCGCATCAACCCCAACGACAAAGGGGTCCTGCAAGTCGCGATCCCTGGCGACGCTACCTTCGACGTACGAGGGATCGACGTGTCGGCCATCCGACTAGAGGGAGTCGCACCTCTCGCGTCGATCTTCCACGATCGGACCGGGGTACCGCCTGCCGCGACGTGTCCGCGCCCCGGACCGGACGGCTATGAGGACCTTGTGCTGACCTTCGACATGGACGCAGTTGGAGCGGCGATAGCCCCCATCGCACAGGGCGAGACGCGGACACTACATCTCGCCGGCACACACCAACGAGGTGCATCGCTGTCGATCCTCGACGGCTTCGACATCGTCCAATCCGTCGCCAACCGGAGCTGAGTCCGACCAAGATCGAGGGAGGAGCGCGCCAGACTGACGATTAGAACGGCGTCGACGCCGGAGCAGGTCCCATCGGCCTGCCGCCGTAGATGACGCTCCCGTTGGCCTCCTGATAGGTCTGCCACGCGATCGTGTCCTGCTGGAACTGCCCCGGCGGGCTCCTCTCCAGGGTCATGGAGGGAGTGTTTCTACACTTTCGACCGATTCCCCTGCTTAGCGCCGTCTGATTCTGGTTGACCCTGTAGCTCGCTTGGCGCGGCGGTCGGCATCGTGGTGGTCATCACCATGCTCATCGCGGCCAGGTTCATCGTCGAGCAACCCAACCAGGCGCACCTCTCCTACGCACCCGAGATCGCAGGCGCGATGCTGCGCCGCCAACAGGCCAACGCGATCGTCGCGGCGCGCTCCCGGATGGTAGAGGGCGCGGTCGGCATGGTGGACATGGCGCTGCAGATGATCACGCGAGAGAACATCGTCGAGCTCGATGAGGAGCGGAAAGCCTCCATGATCTCGAACCTGCTCGTGGTACTGACGGGCGAACAAGCGGCGCGCGTGGACGCGCAGTCGAGTTCCTGGTGACGGAGGCAGTGCGTAAGGCCGGACGGGCCTCCGCGCCACGTCGAAGGCGCGATCAGTGACCACGGCTGCCGCGAGGCAAGGTCGCAGGAATCTCCCGGTCGCACGTCGAAGGGACGTGCACGGACTGGGGAGGTCTCCATGGCTCGCACCGCACGCATGCTCGCCGTCATCGTCGTTCTCATGTCCTCGTTCGCCGCTGCCGGAGAAGCTTCAACGACCAAAGAGCCCATCTCTTTCACCGTCACCAACCCACTGACACCTGGGGCCACGTACACGGTTCGCGGTCACATCACACGCCCGGCGGGCTGCACCGCAAATGTGGTGCTCGCGTTGCACGGTCTGTCCTACGGCGAATACGCGTGGGACTTCCCGCTGCAGCCGCAGACGTACTCGACGGCGGGTGCGATGGCCGCACGCGGCTACGCGTTCGTGGCGATCGACCGGCTCGGCTACGGCGCGTCGGACCGTCCCAACGGCTACACGCTGACCGTCGAGTCCTACGCGGACATCACACGTCAGATCGTGCAGCAGCTGCGCGCCGCAGGGTTCGGCAAGGTCGTGCTCCTTGGCCACTCCGCCGGCTCTGAGATCGTCGAGCTGACCGCAGGCCTTCATGGCGGCGTCGATGGCGTCATCGCGACGGGGTACCAGCACGCCGTCGACGGCGTCTCGAGCGAATGGTTGCTGCGCGAATGGATCCCCGGTGACGTCGTCCGTTCGATCCAGTCCGACTACGAGGAGTTCGAGCAGGGCTACCGCTCCCAAGACATGTACAACCTCGACTTCGCCGACCCGGAGGTCGTCGCGCTGGACAACCAGCTGGCGAACCTGACGCCGTCGGGTGAGATCTTGACGATCTCCGAGCAGCCGAGCCGCTCGGTACTCGACCGGATCACCGTGCCCGTTTTGCTCGTGCTTGCGGAGAACGATGTGCTGTTCCCGGTGGCGAACGGCGCGGACGAGCTCGCCCTGTTCTCGGGCGCGGCCGACAAGCACGTGGAGGTCGTCCCGGGTGCAGGACATGTCCTGTCCCTGCACCCGAACGCACCGGCGACGAATGACGTGATCGCCGACTGGCTCGAGGCGCGGATCGCTGCCTGTTAGAAGTTCTTGCATGCTCGGTCTCGACGTGCCCAATTCCGATCCGAAGTCGCGACCTTCGGTCTAGCATGTGGTCGATGTTCGACCACGACGATCTCGTTCGGCAGCTCGCGATCCCTTATCGCGCGGCTGCGGCCCGGCGCGCGCTCATGGCCGCTGGACCGGACTGCACGCCGGCGTTGCGCCGCGGCCTTTCGCATCCCGATCCGCGCGTCCGGGTCGGATGCTGCATGGTGCTCGACCACTATCTCGACGCGGCCGCTCTGCCTGAGCTGATGAACAACCTCGAGCACCAGGATCCTGGAGTGCGCAACTGGGCGCTGCACGCGCTGGCGTGCGACCGCTGCAAGGAGGGTGAGTGCCGCCCGGGCGAGGACGACACGGTCCCGCTCGCGATCGAGAAGCTCGCCAACGACCCGAACCGGTACGTGCGCAAGAACGCCGCGATGCTGCTCGGTCCTGCCGTCCATCAGCGAACCGACGTCGTCGCGGCGCTCGAGCGCGCAAGGGACAACGACCCCGATCCGTTGGTCCGCAAGGTGGCAGGCTGGTATTGCCCCGGCGGGCCGATCTACCAGCGAACGAAACCGAAGCCTCAGCGCAAGGTACGGACCGCTTCGCAGTAAAGCGGAGGTTCAGCCATGTCAAGCCGGCGTCGGAAAGATGCCGCGTCGCCAGCGCTCCAATATCATTGCGACTCAGGGGGCGCGCAAAACCGCACGCGTGACCGGATCGCATGACCGATGCTGAAGGCACACGCACCATCCTGTTCACCGACGTCGAAGGTTCGACGCAGATGCGTACCGACCACGGCGACGCCGGCGCGCACGAGATCCTGCGCTCGCACGAGGACCTCGTCCGCCAGGCCGTCGCCGAGCATGACGGCCGGGAAGTCAAAGCGCTCGGCGACGGGTTCCTCGTGGTCTTCGCATCCGTGCGGCGCGCCGTGCGATGCGCGGTCGAGATCCAGCGTCTGATCGCCGCCCACAACAAGGCGCACGCAGGTCCACGGATCGCGGTGAGGATCGGACTCAACACCGGCGAAGTCACCGAGGAAGGTGGCGACCTCTTCGGCCAAGCCGTGAACGCGGCAGCTCGCATCGCTGCGAAAGCGCAGGGCGGGCAGATCTTCGTGAGCGACATCGTTCGGCAGCTTGCGGGAGCCGTGCCGGACATCACCTTCACCGACCGAGGCCGTGTGAAGCTCAAGGGTTTCGACGACCGCTGGCGCTTGTTCGAAGTCGGATGGCCGGAAGAGCATGCCGCGCTCGCGATCCCGCCACCGCTGGCGCGCGCGGACGACGGTCGCTTCGTCGGCCGCGGGGACGAAGCGGCGCATCTGCACAAGCTGTGGGACACCACGCGCGTGGGCGAGGCGCATCTCGCCCTGATCGGCGGCGAGCCGGGGATCGGCAAGACGCGCCTGAGCGCGCAGTTCTCGAAAGACGCGCATGAAGCGGGCGCCGTCGTGCTCTACGGACGATGCGACGACGAGTCGATCGTTCCCTACCAGCCATTCGTCGAAGCGCTCACCTACTTCGTGCGTACCGCAAGCGAGGATGCCGTCGCCGGGGCCCTCGAGGCCGCGGGGCCGGAGATCGCTCGCATGCTCCCCGACGTACCCGGAGCGCCGGCATCGACGCGCGCGCAGGACGAACCCGACATCGACCGGTACCGACTTTTCGAGGCGGTAGCAAGCATGCTCGCCGAGATCGCGCGCGAGACCTCGCTGGTGCTGGTACTCGACGATCTCCATTGGGCGGACAAGCCGACGCTTGTTCTGCTGCGTCACGTGATGCGTGCGCGCCCGCAGACGCCGATGCTCGTCGTCGGTACCTACCGCGACGTCGAGCTTGATCGCACGCATCCCCTCGCGGCGATGCTCGTCGAGATGCGGCGCGACACACGCACGCACAGGATCCCCGTGCGCGGACTCTCGGTGACGGAGGTGCGCGCGCTGCTCGAGCGACGCGCGGGCCACACCCTCACGCAGGGCGGGCTCGCACTCGCCGAAGGGCTCTGGCGCGCGACCGAAGGGAACCCCTTCTTCATCGCCGAGATCGTGCGCCACCTCGCGGAGACCGGTCGCATCTACGTGAGAGACGGCGTGTGGGTCAGCGACGCGCGCACGGTGGATGAGCTCGCGATACCCGAGAGCGTGCGCGAGGTCATCGGGCGCCGGCTGTCGCGACTCGGCGAAGGAGCCAACCGCGTGCTCTCGTTCGCGTCCGTGCTTGGCCCGGAGTTCGTGTTCGAGGTGGTGGCGGCGATGACCGACGGCACATCAAGCGACGAGTTACTCGACGCGATAGACGAAGCGCTGGGCGCGAACCTCATCGTCGAGCGCCCCGATCGCCCACTCCCGACCTACGCGTTCACGCACGCCCTCGTGCGTGACACCTTGTACCAAGAACTCAGCCTGCCACGGAAGCAGCGCCTCCACCTCAAGGCGGCGCAGGCGATCGAGACCGTGTGCTCATCAGACATCGAGCGGCAGATCGGCGCGCTCGCGCTGCACTGCCGGCTCGCCGGCGCAGCAGCGGACCCCGACAAGTCGCTTTCCTACTCCCTCCGCGCGGCGAACTCGGCCGCGACGCTGTTCGCGTGGGAGGAGGCGGTCCTGCATCTTCAAGCGGCCGCCGAGCTGATGGCCGACCAGGGCGCCCCGCCCGAGGCGCGCGCTGCGGTGCTGCAGCGACTGGGCGACCTCGTCTTCCTCGTCGGCACCGACCTGGACGCGAGCGACCGGTACATCAGCGAAGCCATCGCGCTGTATGAAAGCATCGGAGACCCGGCGCGCGCGGCATTCGCACATGCGCGCCTGGGCCGCAACCTGTCGACCTACTCCGACCACATGGACATCGAGCGCGCGGTCGATCACCTCGCTCGCGCCGAAGCCGTGATCGGCTCGTCCGGGCACACCCGCTCGGTCGCCTGGCTGTACAACGTGCTGGCCGGTGCGCATCTGTGGGGTGTGCGCACGACCCAGGGGCTCGCTGCGGCAGAGCGAGCCGTCGAGTTCGCCGCGCAAGGCGGCGGGGAAGGTCTCAAGGCGACGGCCGACATCCTCCACGGCTACTTCATCGCACACGCCGGCCGCCTCGCAGAGGGTCTCGTGAAGATCGAGGACGGGTGGGGGCGCGCGGACCGCATCGATCACGCCTTCGCCGCATTCCTCGGCGTGTGGGTGCGAGGAGCGTTCGCCTACTTCGCTCTGGACGGCCGTGACGCGATCCATTGGTGGTCGCGCGACCTCGAGAAGCCGCGGTTCATCGGGGCGCCGATCCAGCGTTCGATCGCCCTCGAGTTGGTCGCGCAGTCCTACGCGATGCTCGGCGAACTCGACACGGCGCGCAGCTTGCTCGCCGACGAACCCACCCAGGAGATCCCGTGGGCTAGGAACATGATCGCCTTCTGGTCCGGGGACTGGACCGAGTCGAACACCCGATGGGACGAGTTCGGCATGCTGGATGCTGCTTCAACGGGCAATCGGTGGTCCGGCTGGGGAGTCGCCTACCAAAAGGCCGCGCTCTCCTTCCTCGCAGAGGATCTCGAGCAGGCCCGCGCGCACGCCGAAGAAGTGGTGGAGGTCGGGACCGGCGGCGGCTCCCTTTACGTGGAGATGTGGGCCCGGCCCCTGCTCAGCCAGATCGAAACACTCGCCGGGAACCTCAGCGCGGCAGCGGAACACCTCGCCCGCGCCGAGCAGATCCTCTCGTCGGGTGAGGACTGGCGCGGACTGGCCGGGCGCGTCGCGCAGGCGCGCGCGGTCCTGCGGAGCGCCCGCGGCGAGGACGCTTCAGACGACTTCGCGCGCGCCGTCGAGATCTTCGAGCGTTACGAAACCCCGTGGGACACCGCGGAGGCGTACTACCTTTGGGCGCGTGCGCTTCGGGAGGCCGGCGACGCTCGCGCGAGCGAGAAGGCCGATGCGGCGATCGCCATCTACACCGAACGCGGGGGCGGCTCGCAGTTCATCGACCGCGCGCGAGCGATGCGCGTCTAGCCGGCACCCCCTGGAGGCGGGAAGGATGCGCGCCCGGCTAACATCTGCGGCCATGCGCTTGGAGGAACCGGTCGCCATCGTCGGCGTTACCGTCCTACCGCTCGACTCCGATCGGCAGCTTCCGAACCACACCGTTCTGATCCAGAACGGCACCATCACCGCCATCGCGCCCGACCTCGACGTCTCTAACGCGCGCGTGATCGACGGGCGTGGCAAGTACCTATTGCCGGGCCTGGCGGATATGCACACGCATTTCTGGGACCCCGGCGAGGCTGCGATGTTCCTCGCCAACGGCGTGACGTTCGTCCGCAACATGTGGGGCGCGCCGTTCCACCTCGCGTGGCAGCGTAAGGTCGAATCCGGCGAGATCGCGGGTCCTCGCGTCCTAACCACGTCACCGATCGTCGACGGCGTCACCGAGTCCGGCCAGCCGATCTGGCCGGGCTCTGCAACCCTTCCTGATCCGGCGCACGCTGATCGCATGGTCGAGGGATTCGTGGAGCGTGGCTATCAGCAGGTGAAGGCATATTCGCTGTTGTCCGCCCCTGCGATCGCCGCACTCGGTCGCGCGTGCGAACGCGCCGGGGTGATGCTCGTTGGACACTGCCCAAGCGCGGTGACGATGGAGCAAGCGAGCACCGCGGGTCAGCGATGTTTCGAGCACCTCACCAACATGACGTTCGGCCATCTGCGTGACGGACGCGTCGCACCGCCCGGCTGGGTCGCAGGCGCAGACTTCATCGCCGAGCATCTGGATAGCGCAGCGATCCGCGACATGGCGCGCCGCTTCGCCGACGAGCAGACCTGGAACTGTCCGACGATGGTGGTCTGGCAGGGAGCGATGGACGCCAACGTGGAAACGGTGCTCGCGAACCCGCTGCTGCGGTACGAGTCCGCAGCGACGATGTCGTCCTGGGACCCCACCAACGACTTCCGGTTCCGCGGTTTCGAGCGCTCTAAGGTGATCGCGGCATTCCAGCGCATGAACGACCGACGAGCCGAGATGATCTCCATCCTTCATCAAGAGGGCGCGCCGTTGCTGATCGGCACCGATACGCCGAACCCCTTCGTATTCCAGGGTTTCAGCATCCATGACGAACTCGACAACTTCGTCCGCGCGGGCCTCACCCCCTACGAGGCGATCAGATGCGCGACCGTTGAGCCCGCGCGTTTCCTTGGGGCCACGGATCGGGGTGTGGTCGCGGAAGGCAGGCGAGCTGACCTCATTCTGGTGGACGGCGATCCGTTCGTCGATGTCTCGATCTTGCGGACGCCGGCGAGCGTGTTCGTGAACGGGCATGTGCTGACGCGCGCCGATCTCGATGCGATGTTGATGGAACGCGAGAAGCAGGTTCTGCCACGGGCAGACATCGAACCGCCCCAGTTGGGGCCTGACGACCGGCAGGTCGTTCGGGCCGGCGCGCTCGCCGATCGGACGGGCGGTGCTCTGACCGGCTGCTGTTCGTTCCGTCACACCGCGCGCGATGACGGAGGCCTTGATATCGAAGAGATGACCGACGGGGCGGGCGAGGACGGACTGTGGCGCCGGCGTACCGTTATCAGCCTGGGCGACGATCGTACGATCACTCGCGCGTCCAGCGAGGTGGTCACCGAGATCGGCGTGCGGCGTTTCGACGCCGCGCGCACGCCCAGCGGTTACGCGCTGCGCATCGAGGACGAGGATGGCTTCGTGCGCGAGGAAGATCTGCTGTCCGAAGCGCTGGTTCCCAGCGAGCGGCTCGCGCTCAGCGCCATCGGTGTCGTCGCCTCGGCGGCCGGCGACATCGCGGCACTTGATGCAGACGGTCGGATCGCGCGGGTCTCGGTCGCCCGAGGCGAGGATGAGGTCAGCATGGTGGTGCATCGCTACGGGGAACGCAGCGAACTGCGCGTGCGACTTGCGGAAGACGATGCCTTGCTCGAGTTGAGCACGATGCAGTGGAACGGCGAGCGCGTCGTGGAGGCTGTGTCGGACTAGTGACGCAAGACACCCCGTCCGCACGAGCTGGCGATAGCGATACCTCCCCCCGTTCCTGATGGCGCAGATGAGGAGGCGGGCAAGCCGGGGCCTGCTCATGCGCGCAGGGTTACCACGCGCAGCCGGGGCAGTCCTGCCAGGCTCATCCAGTACCGAAGCGTTTCGACGTTGCGCGCCCGCACGCGGGGCGCGGCGGCTGTCTCTGGCGGTTCGCCCATAGAATCGACTGGTGACCGCAGAGACGAAGGACGTGCCGCGCGCGCCGGCGGCGCCTGAAGGCATCGACCCGATCAGGATCCGGGAGGCGTTCACCGGTTTGGGCTACACCGAGGAGATGCTCCCGCGCTCCTTGGGCCGGACGAGTCTCGCCGCGCTGATCGAAGAGCCCAAGGAGCATCTTCTTGCGGCAGCGATGAGCGATGCGCCGGCACACATCCTGTTGCGCCTCTTCCACCTCAGCGAGACGGTCGGAGAGCGCGCCATCCGAGCCGCGCTCCCTGACGTTGTTCCGGACCTGTTGGAGG
>JBKJXT010000517.1:0-13157 GCA_046716205.1 Actinomycetota bacterium | reverse complement strand
CCTTCCCCCACCGCGCCCTCGGTCACGAACTCGAACGTCGACGGACGGCGGGCTTCGGTCACGACCGACGCATCGCGGCCCAGAGTTGCGCTCGCGATGGCACGCGGCCAACACGCGGTCGCGAGCGCACTGCTCGAACGGCGGCTCAACGCCCTCGGACCCGACACGCTGCTGTCGGTGCCGCTCCTCGTTCAGCTCGTCGACGTCCGCCTCGCGAAGGCGGATATGGCCGGCGCGAAGGCTGCGGCTGGACGGATGGCAGCGCTGGCCGGCACCAGCGGGCTCGCCCGGCTCGAGGCGTACGCAGAGCGTGCGTTCGGGCGGATCGCCGCGGCGGGGGGCGAGCCGAGCGCGCGCACGCACATCGAGCGCGCGCTCGAGCTGTTCACGAAGCTGTCGATGCCGCTGGATGAGGCGCGCGCGCGGCTCCTCTTAGCCGAGACGATCGTCGCCGACCAGCCGGAGCTGGCAGGGGCGGAGGCGCGCGAGGCTGCGGCCATCCTCGAGCGCCTCGGAGCGACGCGTGAGGCCGACGCGGCGGCCGCGCTCGCACGGCGGATCACCGGCGAGGGTCGAGCCGGGCCGAAGCGATACGGGACGCTGAGCCGTCGCGAGCAGGAGGTCCTCGCACTGATCGCGGAGGGTCTGACCAACGCCGAGATCGCGGCGCGCCTCTACATCAGCGCGAAGACTGCCGAACATCACGTTAGCAACATCCTGCAGAAGCTCGGGCTTCGCAGTCGCGCGGAAGCGGCCGCGTACGCGATGCGCACCGCATAGGACCCTTCCCTTCGCATCCCCGGTCAAACTCCATGCCAGATCGCGGCGGGCGGTGCGGCTTGCGCGCACCGGCCAAAGTGGAGAGGATGCCTCGGATGATCTTTCGCTTGCGCGGGATCTGTCTGCCCGACGAGACAGAACGCGATCTCACCATCGCCGATGGTGTGCTCCGTGAAGGCGTCGTTGGCAACGCGGACGTGCTCGCCGACGGCGGGTGGCTGGTGCCAGGGTTGGTCGACGTTCACACGCATCCGGGTACGGCGACAGCAGGCGACTCGTTCGATCCCAACCTGTACGAGCAGCAGCTCGCAATGCATCGCGACGCCGGCGTGCTGACCATCCGCTGTCCCGGCCTCGCAGGCCGGCCACCGATGGCGAACGGTTCATCCGTGCGCGTGATCGCTGCGGGGCCCTGGATCGCTGCGCCCGGCGCGTTCTTCTCGGGCTGGGGTCGTCAGGTTCCGCTCGAGGATCTCCCCGACGTCGTGGAAGAGGAGGCTCGCATGTCCGACGGCTGGGTCAAAGTCGTCGCCGACTGGCTTTCACGGGAGAACGGGAAACGCCATTACGGACCGACGATCCCGCCGGATGTGATGAGCGAGCTCGTCGGGCGTGCGCACGCAGCGGGTGCTCGCGTCGCGGTGCATACGCAGCACGGTGAAGGGGCCAGAGCCGCGGTAGCTGCGGGCGCGGACTCGATCGAGCACGGGATGCACCTCTCGGAGGACCTGCTCGACACGATGGCCCGCGATGGGATCGCGTTGGTGCCGACGATGAACGCATTCGCATCGATCCCGGCGGCTGTTGCGAGCGCCAACGATCCCGACTCCTTCATGCAGTTCCTCCTTGCCGGCGCGCAGCGTCATCCGTCGTTGGTGCGCGCAGCCTGGGAGGCGGGCGTGCGAGTTCTCGCCGGGACCGACGGGATGCCCCACGGCAACGTCGCCGCAGAGGTCGAGCACCTCGTCCAGGCGGGCCTCCCTGCACATGTCGCGCTCGGAGCGGCGTCGTGGGATGCACTCCGTTTCCTTGGTCTGCCCGGGCTCGAAGACGGCGCGCCTGCGAACGTGGTCATCTACGACGAAGACCCGCGCGACCCTGCTGTGCTCCGACGGCCCTCTCGCATCATCTCGGCAGGCAGGGTCGTGGGCTGAGCAGAGAGGCGCCGCAGCTTGGCGGCAGGGCGGTGCAGTTCGTAGGCTCCCCTGTGATGCAACAGCAGATGGGTGGTGCCGCCGCCAAACCGCGCCTGCGTGGACGCCTCCATCAGATCGCCTTCTTCTGCGCCGTCCCGGCGGGGATCGCGCTCGTCGTCCTTGGGCGAACGCCGCGAGTGCGAACCTCGGTTGCCGTCTATGCCCTCGGGCTCGTCTGCCTCTACGGCGTAAGTGCGGCCTACCACCGCCTGGAGTGGTCGCCGGGCGCGCGGCTATGGATGCGCAAGCTCGACCACTCCACCATCTTCGTCTTCATCGCGGCCACATATACGCCCTTCAGCATGCTCGGCCTGCACGGGGTCTGGCGCACCTCCATCCTTGCGACGGTCTGGAGTGTTGCGGCACTCGGCATCGCGCTCAAGCTGATGCGCCTGCGCGCCACCAGTGGGGCCGCGACCGCGATGTACGTGGCCTTGGGCTGGACCGCGGTCATCGCGTTGCCGCAGCTGGTTCGTCAGCTCAGCGCACCGGCCGTTGCGCTGCTGATCGTCGGGGGGATCCTCTACACGATCGGTGCCATCATCTATGCGCTCAAGCGTCCGGACCCGAACCCAGCTGTCTTCGGTTATCACGAGGTGTACCACTCCCTCGTGATCGGCGGCAGCTTGTGCCACTACCTCGTGGTCCTGTCGCTGGTCGTATCCGCGTGAGGCTGAGAGCACACCAATCACGACCCAAGCGGTGAAGACCCGTTACTCGGAACCAGAGGCGGCCCTCGGGCGTCTAGAGTGTGACAAAGGGGGTCAAATGAAGGCTGTCGTCGTATCCCTGGTGGTTGCAGCGCTGCTCGTTCCTGCGTCGCCTGCCCAGGCCAAGCCCCGCAATGCCAAGCCTCGCATCCAGATCACCGAGGTCGCGCCGGTCGGCCCGGGTCCGGAGGGGACGACCGAGTACCGCATCGTGGTCGAAGCGGTCGACCCCGACGGGATCGTGTCCGAGGTCGCGCTGGAGTTCGGTGACGGCGCCATCGTCTGGCTCCTGCTCGCGTGCGGTGCACCCGGAGAGACGGCCGTGCAAGAGCTCAACTGGAGCTACCCGCCGGGCAAGTACAAGCTGCGGTCCTGGGCCTATTCGACCAGTGATTGCTACGCGGGTCAGGTTCAGGAAACGCGCGTGGGCCGGAAGCACCTGCGGGTCGCCTAACCTCCGCCCCGGCTCGAAGCGGATGTTCGCGATGCCTTCGGTCTGCGCGCGCTCCCGGGCGTAGGCCAGCATCGGTCCCGACAGGTCGACGCCGAGTGCGGATCCGGCGGAGGCCAGGCGCGCATGCTTGAGCGCTCGTACCCCTCCGCGTGCTGCGCCCAGTGCACGCCCTCTTCGCCGTCCCAGCCTGCTGCGTGGTCGGTGTTCGCGATGGGGCGGCCCTGGCTCATGAGCTGCGATCCTGTCCTGGAGCGTGATGCGCTGTTGACGTGGCATCAGCGGGCGAGGACCATGCTTCCATGGCAGACCAGATGGCCGACGACATCCTTTGCATCGCCTGCGGCGAGGTGAATCCCGAGCGCGCGCGGTTCTGCTTGAGCTGCGGCCTGCGCCTGGACGGCGGCGAGGCCGGACCTCGAGGAGAGCGGCGCCTGGTTTCGGTACTGTTCGCAGACCTCTCGGGCTTCACCTCGTTCTCGGAGCGTTCCGACGTGGAGGTCGTGCGCGCACTCGCCGACGAAGCCGCGGCGCGCCTGGGTGAGATCGTCGAGCACCACGGTGGGATCGTCGACAAGATCATCGGTGACTGCGTCATGGCGATCTTCGGCGCGCCGGTCGCACACGAAGACGATCCCTTACGCGCGCTGCGCGCCGGCCTGGAGATGCGCGATCTCGTCCAACGCGAGCGCGATCGTTTCGCGAAGCTCCCGCTGCGGATCGGCATCCACACCGGCGAGGCGATGTTCGCACCGATCGGAGCCGACGGCCGCTTCACGGTTCTGGGCGACACCGTCAACACCGCGGCGCGGTTGCAGTCGGCCGCGCCGAGAGACGGGATCCTCGTCGGGGAGCCGACATTCCTCGCAACGGCCGACGAGATCGACTTCGAAGAGGTCGCTGCGATCGTCGCGAAGGGGAAGGAGCATCCGATCCCGGCATGGCGTGCGATCGCTCGGAAGGGCGCGCGCCGTCGAGCAGCAGCTGCCTCGCCGTTCGTTGGTCGGACGCGCGAGCTCGCCCGCCTGTCCGAGCTATGGGAGCGGACGCGAGCGGACCGCCGCCGGCGACTCATCGTGTTGACCGGCGAACCGGGTATCGGGAAGACGCGGATCATCGACCATTTCATCTCGCGGGCGTCGGCCTCCGGTGATGTGTTCCGCGGTCAGTGCTTGTCGTACGGCGAAGGCATCACGTACTGGCCCGTAACCGAGATGATCCGGCAAGCAGCGGGCATCCTCGCCGGGGACGAGCCGGCCGCAGTCTCGACCAAGCTCGACACGTTCCTTACCGGCCTCGGAAGCGACGATCTCGAGGAGCTCCGGACGATCGCCGTCGCGGTTGCGAATCTCTTCGGAGCCGAGGCGACCCCGCGCGGAACTTATCGCGCGACCCAGATCTCGAAGGCGGAGCTGCACTGGGGTATCCGTCGGTTGTTCGAGCTACACGCAGCGGATCGACCGGTGTTGCTGGTGTTCGAGGACCTGCACTGGGCCGAGCCGACGCTGCTCGAGCTACTCACCTCCGTCCTCGAGAACGACCAACCTACTTCCTTGGTCGTGATCGGATCCGGCCGACCCGAGCTGGTTGAGCACATCCCTCCGCTGTGGACCGACCATTCCTCTGCGCGCATGATGCGTGTGGAGCGGCTCTCGGGCGAAGACGCCGAGTCGTTGGTTGCCGCGCTCACCGGCCTCGCACTGGTGCCGCCCGGTCCTCTCGCCGAGTTGCTCCAGCGTGCCGCGGGCAATCCACTGTTCCTCGAAGAAACGGTGCGCGCGCTCCGCGACGCTGGCGTCGTCGACGAGGACGGATCCCTGATCGTCGAGAAGGCGAACGCGGTCGCGCTGCCCTCTTCGCTTCGCTCGTTGATCGCCGCGCGCCTCGACCGGTTGCCAACCGGCGCGCGCCGAGCCGCCCAGACGGCATCGGTGGCCGGTGCAACGTTCTGGGAGCAGATGCTCTACGAGATCCAGCCCGAACAGGTGACCCGTGCAGACGATCTATCGATCCTCGAGGACCAGGACGTGGTCTTCGAGGAACAGATCTCCTCGATCGCCGGAGAGCGAGAGTTCGCCTTCCGTCATGCTCTCATCCGTGATGTCGCGTACGAGCGCGTCCCGAAAACGGTTCGGTCCGAGGTGCACGCGCGGTGCGGGACGTGGCTCGGCGCGCACCAGAGCGAGGAGTTCATCGAGATCATCGCGCATCATCTCGAGCAGTCGTGTCTGCTGGCCATCGACGTTCAGCACGGCGGCGTCGAGCCGCCGGTGCTCGCGGCGGTCGATGCCCTCAAGCGCGCCGCCGAACGTGCGGAAGCGCGAGAGGGTCTGCGTGAGGCGTCGCGCTTCTATGCCCGCGCGCTCGTGCTTGCCGCTTCACGGATGCCCGAGACCGCGCTCGAGATGAGCATCCGGGAGGCGCGGATGCGTTCTGCACTGGGTGATGCCTCCTATGCGCTTGCGCGGTTCGACGAGGCTCGATCCGAGGCGGCCGAGCTGGGGAGGGTCGATCTGCGTTGTGCTGCACTGTTGAGCATGGGCAACCTCGAACAGGCCCTGGCAAAAGTGTCAGACGCGAGCGCTCACCTCATCGAGGCGCAAGCGCTCGCCGAGCAGATGGCCGATCTAGGCGTGCAGTCGCGCGTGGCTCTCGAACTGGGTTCCCTCCGGGTCCACTACCAGGGAGACGCAGACGGCATCCATGATCTCGAGCGGGGCCTGGACCTCGCGCAGCGTTGCGGGGAGGCGCTGACGCAGATCGAAGCGCATATGCGTCTGGGAAGTCACTTGTTGAACATGGGCGAGCTCGCGGATGCCGAAGAGCACTTCACGCGGGTAGTCGACCTGTCGAATGGTGCGAGCCTGCGGACGGAGAGCTCAGCTTCCTTCATGCTCGCGACCGTCTGGTTCTATCGAGGGCCTCGCGAGGCCGCATACGAGCTTGCGATGAAGGCCCAAGCGGGGCTCGAACGCACGAACGATCGTTATCCGCTCGTTCAGAACATGCGAACCCTTGCGAAGCTTGCGCTCGCGGAGGGAGACGGCGCAACCGCCGAGCAATGGCTCGCCAAAGCTCTCCCTCTCGCGCTGGAACTCGGTGGCTGGCTCCCGGCTGATCTCGATCTGCACCTCGTGCAGGCCCTGGGGATGCAAGGGCGCTGGGAAGAGGCTCGCGAGGCGGCGAGGCATGCGCGAGCGAACGCGCCGCCCGAGGATCCGTACTCCGGCGCAGCGGCCGCACTCGCCGAAGGTCTTGTGGAGTTGGCATGCGCCGATACCGAGGTTGCGGGCCTTGCGTTCGAAGAAGCCTTGCGACTGATCGAGAAGCAGGGCTTGTCGATCGATCTCGCGGAGGCGAACCTGACCGTTGCGCGCGCGTTGTGGGGCAGGGGGCAGGTTGAGGGTTGTACGTCCTACCGCGAGCGCGCCAGGGCGCTCTTCGAGCAAGCAGGCGCGCATGCCATGCTGGCCGACATCGATCGAATGACCCTACAAGCGAGAGAGCCGGCGTCGTAGCGCCGGCTCTCTGCATGACGTTGCGTGCGACTAGGTCAGGATCGGTGGGTTCTGCCCGAACAGCAGGTCGTCGATCTCCTCAGACAGGGTGGTGTTGCCGTAGTCGAGCGTTGCCTTGCCGATCACCGCAGCGCTCGCGCGGATCCCGATGAAGGTCTCGACGTTATTGTTGAACCCGGTCTTGGTCGTGCTGCAGAGGAACCCGCCGCCCGAATCGTAGATCGACAACGTGGCCGTCAGCGTCCCAGGCTCACCAAGCGTAGGACCGGTCTGGTCGTTGCCGATGTACATCCCGACCCGTGCGACGCCCGAGCTGTAGCGTGTCGTCAAGGGCGTGCCCGCGCTCCCGGGCGATGGGTTCGTGCCGTTGTTGAACAGCGAGTTCGGATTCGACGTCGTCGTGCGGCCGAAGCCGTCAAGAGCGATCGTCGTTGGGTTGCTCTCGCCGGCCTGATCGAACGTCACGCCCTGCCCTGCGTACTGCGTCGTGATGACCGTGTTCGAGGGCTGGTCGTCGAAAGTGATCCTCGTCGGTGAATAGAGCTCGGTCTCCGAGAACATCGCCGCACACGAGACCGAGACCGTGACGGTTACGTTCACCGTCGTGATGTTCGACTGGTCCCTCGCAACACCGGCCTCGTGCGCTGTTGCTTGGTTGGTGATCGCCGTCGTGCCGGCGGGGAACACAGCGTCGAGCTGCACTTGGAAGGTGACCACACGCGTCCCACCCGGCTCGACGGTCCCGAGGTCCCACGTGATCAGGTCGCCGGGCGCCGATCCTGCAGTGACGCACGAGTTCGAGCACGACGCGAAGGTCGAGCGCGCCGGCACCGGGTCGGTGAGCGTGACGTGAGATGCTGATGCATCGCCGTGGTTGTGGTAGGCGAGCTGATATTCGATCGTGTCGCCGGGCTGAGCGTTCAGCGTGTCCGGCGACTCATCGCCGGCGAAGGTTCCCTCTGCGTCTCGAACGGCCTTGTGCACTTCCGACTGCGGAGCGCGTGTGACGGTTTGGCACCCCGATGGACTCGTGCAGTCGATGGTGCGGTCACACGACGAGTCGGTGCAGTCCGTCTGTGCGACCGTGGCCCCATCGCGAACGAGCGTAGACGAGGTCTGGCACCCGTTGGCCTGCTTCGCCTCGCAACGCGCATTCGTCAGGTTCGAGCGCGTGGCTCCAGGGTTGGCCGAGTTCTGCGTTGTGGTCTGGGTGATCACCGCGGTGTCGGGCGTCGTTCGCGGGGTTGACGGGGCAAGACAGCACAGGACCGGTCCGATCTGGGTTTGGAAAACCCGACCCGGCGGGTTGGTCTTCGCCGAGACGTTCTGGGTCTCGTCTTGGTCAGAGGTGTACGACGAGGTCCCCGTCGAAGAGTTCTGGTCGAGGTCGCCGTTCAGCCCTCCAGTGGTCTTGCTCTGCACCTGGGTGATGTCTCCGGAGAGCGCAGTTGCTTCCGCACGCTGGTCGGATGCCTGCGCGAACGTCAGGGCGTTGTCGCCTGAGCTCGACGTCTGCCTGACCTTCGCATCGAGGTTGGGACCGCTCCCTGTCGCGTTCTGACGCTGCGTGATCGTCGCCGTACCGTTGACGACGGCCTCCGCCTTCTGCGTCTCGGATTGCGAAACCGTTCCGCTGTTGTTGCCCGAGTCCGACAGCTGTGCAAGATCCACCGACTGGTTGGCGTCCTGCAACTGGGTCGAAGACTTGGGGGTGCGGGCGACGGTGCTCGTCTGGTTGACGGACTGTGTGATCGATGCGTCGTTCGCGCCGCTCTCGCTGGTCTGCTGAACGGTCGCTTCTTGAGTTGACGCCTGCGTCGTCTTGCGCGTCTGCCCGACCGTCATCTGGACGATGGCCGAGTTGGCGCCCGTCGTGTTCGTCTGAGTGATCGAGCATTGCTGCAACACCGCAGAGACGGTGGATGAGACGTTGCAGGTCGCTTGGTTCGCGGTCCCTTCGGCGTTCTGAACGACCACGCACGAGCTTCCCTGGACCGTGCCGGAGCAGTCGAAGACGTTGCCGCCAGAGGTAACGGAGGCCTGGAAGACGGGCTCGCCTTGAGGCGCGCAGTTCCAGTTCGCGCCCGGACACGCCGGCCCGGCGTAGTTGAACGGCCCGTTCTGCACCACCACGGTATCCGGGTCGATCCCAGCCGCCACGAACGCACGGCGCGCGTCGGGCGGAAGCTCATCCGTTGCCGCATGCCCGGTACCCGCGGCAAGCGAGGTCGCGAGTACGACGAGTGCGACCAGCGTGATGTACGGCCGTATCGAACGATCCATGGAAATCCCCCAGGCCCAGGTGGAGCAGCGATATATCCGAGGCTAATAGTTACGCATCCCGCCAACTTGCGCAATAGCGGCATCTCTGTATAAGTCGGGAGAATCGGGCGACCTGGGGGTCGCGTCGGACCACGCCGGTCCCGGGTTACCCCTGTTTCCCCTCGATCGCGGCCAACAGCAGACCCGCCGCGATGCCGAGCCTGCGGTCCAGGCGCCGATCGGTGTCCGCCGAGAAGTCGAGCGTGACGGTGTAGACGAAGGGATTGCGGTTCTGATGCCCCGTCATGACCTTCGCGCCGCCGATCTCCGCGCTGTAGCGCTGGGGGAGGATCAGCGAACTGAAGTCGCCGATGACGCGTCGCAGCAGAGCGCGTCCGCCGCTGTCTTCGCTGATCGAGCCGATCTGGTTGTCGGCTGCGTCGAGGACGACCCATGCATCGCGAACCAGCGACTTCAGCCCTCTCCGCCGCAGAGCCCCAAGCTTCTGACCGGTGCGAACGTCGACGACGTCGTATGCAGCCGAGAAGTCGACGATCGTGCGCGATCCGATGCGGAGCAGTTCCTCTTTCTCGTCCTCCCCGCCGAAGAGCCGGATGTCCTCGCGAAGTGTGAAGGCCTTCATCTTGGAGAAGAAGACGAGGTTGCGGTCGGCGTCGAAGACATGGAACGCGCCGCCGAACAGCTTCAGGACCTTACGCCTGATCACATAGGTCTGGTGCTCGAGTCTGAGATCGGAGCTCATCGTTCCCTCCCGTGCCGGAGAGGGGACAGTAACACCGCCGATGTTCACCCTGACTCACGCGAAGGAATCGCCATCTCCTTACGACGGGATCGATCCCGCGTTACGGCATCAGCAAGAAGGGCCCGCGGGGGAACGTGGGTCTAGTGGGGATATCTGACGGGCCGCGGCCTAGGTGTGTCCGGAGGTGTTGCCCGAGGAGACGGCGCCGATCACGCCTTGCGCGCCTGGCTTCAGCGAGAACGTGACGAGCTCACCCGCCGCGGCCGTCACGTCGCCCAGCGCGCTCGAGCCCCCTGCGCTCGTGCCCACCACGACCTTCGTAGGCGTTCCATTCACGGTGCGCGTCACCGAGGCTTCCCACCCGCCCTGGCTGAACCCGAGCGCTTGATGCGCTCCGATCGCGGTGTACGTGCACGTTGGCTCGGCGGTGGTCGCCACGCATCCAGCGTGCTCGCCTTGGGCCGCGCCGGTCGCCAGGATGGCGGCCGCGGTGATGGTAACTGCGACGATCTTCCTCATCGTTCCTCCCCTGTGCGGGATGTCCCACGGTCCCGCCGATGGTGGCTTCGGAGGTGCGCGTCGCCACACCTGTGGTGGAAAGCACCAACTTGAGTCTCGAACGTAGCGATAACCACCAGGGTCGGATCCCGTACGGATCGCTCAGTGCTTGCCTCTCCCTCGACCGCTACCAGGCGACGTCGGCGGCGGACGATAGGAACTTCATCAGGGGCGCGATCTTCGTGCACGCCTCGATGAAGGCGTCCATCAGATCCGGCCCGGTCACCTGCTTCTGCGTCAGGCGCACGGACGACGTGAAGCTCTTCCGCTTGATGTCCTCGATGAAGGGATGCTCGGGATCGAACCCGCGCGGCGGCCGCTTGAGTGATCCGTGGCCATCGTCGATCGTCGCGCGGAGACCCTTCCACTCCGCCGACTTCGTTGCGATCCGTTCGCGCACCGCCTGCAGCGTCGGAGGCTCGGGCATCCACATGCCACCCGCAACGAAGCACTGCCCCGGCTCGATGTGGAGGTAATAGCCGGGGCCGTGCACGCCCTTCCCGCCGACCTGGAAGTGCGCGCCGGCGTGTGTCTTGTAAGGAGTCTTGTCCTTGGAGAATCGCGTGTCGCGATAGATCCGGAAGAGGGAGCCGCCGACGGGACGCGGATCGGCGACGATCTGCCTGCTGATCTTGTGCAGCCGGGGGCCGGCATCGGTGATGAAGTCGAGGAGCGGCTCCTTGAGGTCTTGCTCGTAGCGCTCTTTGTTGGAGCTGAACCATGCCCGGTCGTTCTTCTGCTTGAGCTCGGAAAGGAAGTCGAACGTTGCCTTGTCGAAGTAGCCCATCGCCATTCCTCCCCGGGGTTCGCCGGCCGATGATATCGCGAGGGCCCCTCGTACTTGACGGTCAGGGCTTGCGGCCCCACGCGGCAACCGTCGTCGGCCCCATCGAGAGCATCGCAGGCGAATCGAGCGCCGCGAGGATCCGCTCTACATCGTCTTCGGTCACGAACCCGCCCGCGACCATCGGCGTCTTGAGAGCCAACGTCGAAAGCTTGGCGACCGCCGCGCCGCTATCGCCGCCGCGCAGAAGGACACGACGTGCGGCGGCGCCGACGTCCTTGAGGTTCCGCGCGATGAGCCGCTCCGGCAACTTGCCGCCGTAATCCGGGTCGATGCCGCGCGATCTCATGAACGCGCGCATCGCGGCGAAGTACGTCGGGCCGACGTCGCGATGCTCGCTCAACATGTCGTCGGCGCGGCTGATGTCGGTGAAGTCGACGTCCTCGGCCAAGAGCCACCCACCCGGCTTCACCGCCGCGATCATCTTGTCCAACACCCGCTCGCGATCGGGCAGATGTTCCAGCAGGAACCGGGAATGGACCAGGTCGAACGCGTCCTGTTCGAGATCCTCGTTCACGATGTCGTGGCGGCGCACCACAAGGTTCGATGCTTCGATCGCGGTCAGGAAGCGGGTATCGAGGTCGGTAGCGACCACGGTCCCGGTCGGGCCAACGCGACCGCACAGCCACTCGACGATCGATCCGCCGCCGCCTCCGATCTCGAGGCACCGCCAGCCGTCAGAGACGCCGAGCTTCTCGCAATGAAGCTTCGTGTAGGGGTCGTTCGCTGCTTCCAAGCTCGCGAGGCGCGCGCGCTCCTGCTCCCACGCTGCGTCATAGATGTAGCTCTCTTCTCCCATGCGGCGGAAGTGTAGATGACCCTTGCGGACGCTTTCAGGCAGGGGTTCGAACGACGATCAGCGCGTCGGTTGGCGACCGGGTGCTGTAGACCTCGCCCGCGCGGTTTACATGTTGTCCTAGAATCCTGCCTCGGACTCGTCAGGGCTGGGAGGGATAGTGACCATGCCGGGGCGGGTGCTGCATCGAGAAGAGGCGATCGATCCTGGCCGATTGACGGGGGTGTTACGCGCCGCCGGCATCCTGCCCACGGGATCGGTCGACCGTGTCGAGTCATCATCCAACGACGCGTTCAACTCGCTGGTAGTCCACCTGCGCGTGACCTATTCGATCGACGCGCCCCCCGAGGCGCCGCGAGCTCTGCTGCTCAAGCGGATGGGCGAAGGCTGGGGCCAACACGAGGTTGCCTTCTACCGCGGCACGCTCAAGGGTGAGCGGCCGCTCGTCGGATGCTACGACGCCGTGTTCGATCCCGCCGACGGTTCGTCGCACATGCTGCTCGAAGACGTGAGCGATACGCACGCTCCCGCCGTGGCTCGCGCCGACCTCCTGAGCGGACGAGGCGTTCCTGCGGGCTTGAACGGGATCATGTCGGCGATGGCGATGTTCCACGCGCGACGGTGGGAGGACGACAGGATAGGCACGGAGCCTTTCGAGATCCGGCCGTGGTACGCAGACGATGCGAGCTTCCAGGAGCACGTCGCCCGGCGTCACCGCGAGCTGTCCGTGCTGCGCCAGAACCCCGACGCGCAGCGGTACGTCACACTCTACGAGGACGCGCTGGAGCGCCTGCCGCCACTGTGGGGTCGCTACCTCAAGCCGCGCATCGCGGAACGGCGGGCCCTCACCGTCAGCCACGGTGACTGTTACCTGACGCAATGGCTCACACCTCGTTCGCCTGGGGGCGAAGCGATCCTCGTCGATTTCGACTCGGTAGGTGGCAACCTCGCCGCGTTCGATCTGGTTTTCCTCATGGCGAGCTTCTGGACGAGACCGCAGCGCGCCGAGCACGAGCTCGCTTGTCTCCAGACCTATCACACCGCGCTCGTATCGAACGGAGTCTTGCGATACGAGTGGGACGATCTCCTCCTCGACTATCGGCTCATGCTTGCCTTCGCCGTGTTCGACGCGGTCTTCGACCATGCCAACGGCTCACGCGCCACGTACTGGCAGCCGAAGATGGAGTGCCTCACGACCGCGTACCGCGATTGGGACTGCGCGCTCCTATGACGGATCTCGGCTATGCGAGTTGCATGCAGCCTCCGCGAACCTCCGGCC
>JBKJXT010000516.1:0-7537 GCA_046716205.1 Actinomycetota bacterium | reverse complement strand
CGGTGAATGGTGGCGAAACGCCTTCGTGATGGGGCGCCGCCTCACCTGACCCGTCGGCGAGCCGATTTTCGGGCGTGTTGTGGGTCGGGCTACTATCCCCATCCCCGCACCCGCCTGAGGAGGAAGCCGTGAGCGCCATCGTCATCCCGTCAGAGCTCGTCGAGCTACGTCAGTCGATCCGCGACTTCATCGAGCGCGAGGTCAAACCACTCGAAGCCAAGCACGCGCAGGAGCTCCAGGAGACGGGCACCATCGCGGATGCCGAACAAGAGAAGAAGAAGATCCGGCGCAAGTCCGCCGAGGTGGGCTTCTACCAGCTGCACATGCCGGAGGACCTCGGCGGCGGCGGGCTCTCCTACTTCGGGCAGGTCCTCATCCACGAGGAGGTCTACCGCTCGGGCGTCTTCCTTGCGACGCGCGGTTCGGTGCTGCCTTCGGTCGAAGGACCGACGCCGATCTTCAAAGTGGCGTCCGACGACATCAAGAAGCGCTTCCTCGACCCGCTGATGAGCGCGGAGAAGGAGATGTGCTTCGCGCTCACCGAGCCCGAAGCGGGTTCGGACGCGACGCAGATCCGCACGCGCGCCGAGCAGAAGAACGGCAGCTTCATCTTGAACGGACGCAAGCACTTCATCACTCACGGTGCGGAGGCCGACTTCGCCGTCGTGTTCGCCGTCACCGATCCCGAGAAGAAGGCGCGCGGCGGTATCACCGCCTTCGTCGTCGAGAAGGGCACGCCCGGCTTCGAAGTGACACGCATCCAGCACACCGCCTCCACCGTGGACCGCCCCGCGGAGCTCACGTTCGACAACGTAGAGGTGCCGGCGGAGAACGTTCTGGGCGAGATCGGGAACGGCTTCTACGGCGCGATGCAATGGATCAACGGGGGACGCCTGCACATCGCCGCCTCGGCGCTCGGGATCGCGACGCACCTGGTCGACAAGATGCTCGACTACGCGAAGACGCGCGTCGCCTTCGGCCAGCCGATCGGCAAGAACCAGTACGTCCAGGGCTACATCGTCGACTCGTGGTGCGAGCTGGAGGCGGCGCGCGCGTTCGTCTACCAGATGGCATCGCTGATCGATGACGGGTCCGACGGACGGCGCGAGGCCGCGGCCGCCAAGCTGATGGCGACCGAGATGGTGGGTCGCGTCAGCGACCGCGCGATCCAGGTCTACGGCGGTAACGGCTTCATGACCGAGATGGGGATCGAGCGGTTCTGGCGTGAGGTGCGCGCGCAGCGCCTGTACGAGGGAACCAGCGAGATCCTGCGCACCAACATCGCCAAGACCCTTGGACTCTGAAGGGTTCGATCCCCTTCATCCGCTCCACCCCCAACGTGTGGGCATGCGTCGTTGACCTCCGTCAGGCTCCCCCCGGAAACGCAGCTCTGACGGGACCGCTGCAGAAGTCGGCGACCGTCGCACGGAACCGGTCGGGCTCCTCCAGAGAAGGGAAGTGCCCGGACTCCTCGAACTCGACCAACTGGGCACCAGCGATCCTTTCCGCGAGGAGTCGGCCGTAGGCCGGAGGGATCGCCCGATCGTGGCGTCCCACGATGACCAGCGTTGGGACCGAGATCTCACCGAGCCGCTCGGCAACCCGCAGGGTTGGGAACTCCTCGTCGAACGCCGCCTGGTGAGACGCAGAGAACGTACTGCGGCCCTCGGGGATCAGATGTGGCCGATGAGCGATCATCGCGAACGCATCACGTGTTCGACCCTCTGCGTAGGCTTCCATGATGCCCGCGTGATCGGGGTGCTCCGGGTGATAGATAGAGTCGCTGCCGATCTCTGGGTCTGCCGATGTACACGAAAGGACGAGCCCGGAAACGCTGGAGGGGTGTTCGATTGCGTACGCGAGTGCGATCCACCCACCGGCCGACGCTCCAGTGGCGATCCATCGTTCGATGCCGAGCGTCTCGCGAACGGCTTCCATGTCGCGGACGAGCTGGACGGGCCCGAGCTTCGCGGCGTCGTTCTCCCTGCTGCCCCCCAGACCACGTGCTGCGACTTCAACGCTTCGGCGGATGGCGGAGAGAGCATCCGGCCTCGACGCAGGATCCTCGCTGTACTGGAATGGGCTTCCCGAGACGAAGTAGTGCGGACCCTCGCCGCGCCTCAGAACCTCGACCATGCCGTCGCCGACGGGCATGAGCTGCCGATCGATCACCGCCGGAGCTTACTCGTGTGTCTCCGGAATGTAGCCTCACGGAGATCGCGCAGCGTCGGTTCGCTTTGTACCCATTCCCCAGGAAGTCGTCGATGCAGGAATGAGCCGATGGAGGGCGAAGTTCCTGACCCAGCGGCACAAACCGAGGGAAGGGAAACCCGGATGAGGAAGCTTCTCGCAACAGCGCTACTCCTGGCGGCCATGAGCTCGCAGGTCGGCGCGCACGCAGACACGGTGCAGGGCCATATCCACGTCGGCACGCCGCTGTCCGAGATCACCGGCGGTGTGACGGAGAATGTGGACGCTTGCACGCCCGGCGGAGACAACGAGGGCTTTGACGGCCAATGGTTCGAAGTCACCGGAGGACAGACCGTGACTGCGACGCTGATCGATGGCGCGACGGGCGTTGAGGACCTCGATGCGTACTTCTACACCGCAGCGTGCGGCCCCATCGCGGACACGTCGATGGCCACGACCAAGGTGAGCGAGACGGGGACGGCCCCGGCGACTGCAGCCTTCATCGTCGTCAACCTGTGGTCGGGCGCGATGGCCGACTTCTCGCTGACGCGCACCTGATCGAAGCGACCACGAGTGCCGGCGGACTTGCTTCGCCGGCACTCTTGCTTGTCTGATAACCGCCATGACGAAGCCTTTGGCCACATTCATCACCCCATCGAAGTCCCTCGCGTCGGCTGTCGAGCGGGTCCAGCTCGCCGAGCGTCTGGGCTACGACGCGGTCTTCTCGACACACATCGGCGCGCGTGACGGCCTCATGACGCTGGCCGCCTACGCGGCGGCGACCGATCGCATCAAGCTGGGCACCGGCGTGATCCCGGCGTTCCCGCGCCACCCCGTGTCGCTCGCATACGAAGCCGCGACGCTGGACGAGATGAGCAACGGGCGCCTGATCCTGGGCGTGGGGACCTCGCATCGGATCACGATGGAGAACTGGTACGGCTTCGACATGTCCAAGCCGCTGTCTCAGCTGAAGGAATACGTCGGCATCTTGCGTTCGATCTTCACGACGGGACGCTCCGAGTACCACGGGGACTTCTACAACGTGAACTTCGCCTTCATGAACTACGCGGCGCGCGCGGACCTTCCGATCTACATCTCCGGCTTGTCGAAGAACACGCTCCGGTTCGCCGGCGCGGCGGCCGACGGGCTGATCCTGTGGGCGTGCATGCCCAGCTATATCCGCGATGTCGTCGTCCCCAACGTGCGCGCCGGCGCGGAGGCAGCGGGCCGCGATCCATCCGCGTGCACGATCGTTGCGGCGGTGCCGAGCTGCGTCACCGACGACATCGACGCGGCACGCAACGCGTTCCGCAAGGACTTCTTCGTCTACATGACGCTGCCGTTCTACCGCGCGGCGATCGAAGGCGCGGGATACACCAGCGAGATCGAGGCGTTCGACAAGGCGCTGGGATCCGGTGACGTGCCCGGCGCGCGATCAGCGATCAGCGACGGGATGCTGGACGCGTTCGCCGGCATCGGCGACGCGGTGGCCGTGCGCGCCAAGCTCGACGAGTACCGCGACGCCGGCGTGACGCTGCCGGCGGTCGGGTTGTTCACCAACGTCGAAACCACTCTCGAAGCTGCGATCGGAGGCTGAGCATGCTGGCGGTCAGGTTCATCGGCGTCGGCAAGCCGCTCGAAACCGTAGACATCCCGACGCCGGAGCCAAAGCCTGGTGAGGTGCTCGTGAAGGTCGCTGCGTGCGGAGTGTGCGCGAGCGATCTGCACATGTTCGACGGCACGCTGCCGATCCGCGGCACACCGCCGGTCACGCCCGGACACGAGGCGAGCGGCACGATCGCCGCGCTCGGCGACGGCGTGGTCGGATGGCGCGAAGGTGAACGCGTCGCGATCCACGCAGGCAAGCCCTGTGGCGTGTGCTCGCGCTGTCTGAACCAAGAAGGTATCGACCGTTGCGCGCTCCCGCTGACGATGGGGATCGACTACGACGGCGCGTGGGCAGACTACGTCGCCGTGCCGGCGTCGGGTCTGGTACGCATCCCAGACAACGTTCCGTTCGAGGTCGCTGCGATCCTGTGCGACGCGGTCGGCACGCCGTTCAACGCGGTACTCGATACCGGCGGGCTGAAGGTCGGCGAGAAGGTCGCGATCTTCGGCATCGGAGGACTCGGGACGCACGGGCTGATGCTCGCGCGCATGGCCGGCGCGAGCTTCATCGCGGCGGTCGATCCGAGTCCCGCCGCACGCGAACGAGCCTTGCGACTCGGCGCCGACATCGCGATCGACCCCACGCAGCAGAAGGCGAGCCGCGCGATCAAGGACGCGACCGGCGAGGGCGTCGATCTGGCGATCGACTTCGTCGGGGCGAACGCCGTGTTGAAGGAGGCGGTGTCCTCGCTCGCGATCGACGGGCGCGCGGTGATCACCGGCGTGAGCGGGGACCGCATCCAACTCGGACCTTCCGTCACCTTTGCCGTGTTCCGGACCAAACTGCTGAGCGTCATGGGCTACACGCGGGCGCACCTCGAGACGCTCGTGCAGCTGGTTGCGAGCGGCCGGCTGGACGTCTCCGGAAGCATCTCGGCGCGCCTCCCGATGGAGCGCGCCGCGGACGGAGTTGCCATGTTGTCCGAAAAGCGCAACGACCCCGTGCGCGTCTTACTGATTTCCAGCGATTCGTCCACGTCGTAGACGGCAGGGACACGTAGCGTCGCCGCTGAATCTCTCCTGCGTAGGCATCTGTCCACCATGCAGGGAGTGTTTCGACGGATGGAGCGCAGGATCCCGATCCACCGACGTGTGGCACTGGCGCTGATGACGTGCGCCGTGCTGCTTTCGGGTGTCCAGATGGCGAACGCGGATGACCCGGATCCCACCACCACGCTCATCGACACGCTCCTACCGGTGACCAACGTCGTCGCCACCGGGATCAGCCCGACCCAGATCTTCGTCTCCTGGACGAGCACCTCGCCGCTGTCCACGCTGTTCCGCATCGAGATGTCCTTCGACCAGTTCGGCCCCTTCACGCAGGTTGCCGTCGCGCCGGCATGCGGCCCCGACCAGCGCCGCGGCACGAACCCGATCTGCACGACCGCGTTCCTCACCGGTCCACCGTCGGACCCGACCCCGCGGTGGATCCGTGTCGTGCCGGTGCTCGCGCTCAACGGCACCGGCGTCAGCGGCCTCGACGGCACCGAGATCTTGATCGGCAATCCGTCGGACCCCGATCCCGCGGTCCTGTCGCCACCGCCGCCGACCAACCTCAAGTGCAACGGTGACGGCCCGTCGTCGACGGCCTGCTTCAACGTCAGCGACGTCGAGCTGACGTGGACCGACAACTCCGACGAGGCGAACTTCTGGATCATGCGCGCGCCGAACAGCTCACAGCCGTGCCGGTCCAAGCCGTGGGGCACCAAGCCGCACGCGGAACTCGAAGCGAACGTGACGAAGTTCGAGGAGCACATCCCTGAGTTCAACGCCGTCTTCTACTACAAGGTCGTCGCGTTGCGCGTCGTGCCGCTGATCAAGGTCGTCGACGGCGTCAACAAGATCGTCGAGGAGCGCTCGTACTCCGACAGCGTGAACCCCGAGTGCATCAAGGTCATCACGCCGCCGAAGGCGCCGCCCACCGCGCCGACGGGCTTGACGGGGACGTTGATCCCGCCGAATACCGTGCACCTGACGTGGACCGACCTCGAGCCGAACCCGCTCGCGAACTACATCGAGGAGGACGGGTTCTTCATCGAGTTCGGCAGCGGCAGCAGCGACTACCAGACGCTGACCGCGGTGCCGCAGAACCCGGGCCAGGGAACGGTGAGCTACGACGACAGGATCCCAACAGATACCACGCGCTGCTATCGCGTGCGCGCGTACCGGAACGGCCCCGCGTATTCGAAGTTCACGAATCACGTGTGCATCGGGGCCCTGCCGAAGGCACCCACAGGGTTGTCGGCGCGCGCGGTGTCGAACACCCAGGTGGACCTGAGCTGGACCGACAATGCGAACACCGAGACGTCCTTCGAGATCGAGCGCTGCCCGGGCATCTGCCTGCAGAGCTCTGCGGGTTGGGCCAACGTCGGCTCGAACGACCCCGACGACACCACGTTCTCGGACATGACGACGGTTGCATCGACGACGTACTCCTACCGGGTGCGGGCGAAGAACACCTCGGGCGTGAGCGCGCCTACGAACATCGCGACGGTGACGACGCTCGTGGAGCCGGTGGCGACGCCGATAAACCTGTCCGCGACGGCAGCCGGCGCCCACGCGATCAGCTTGCAGTGGACCGACACCTCGAGCGACGAGACCGGGTTCCGCGTGGAATATCGCAGTCCGTACGGCGACTGGGGCACCCTGATCAACCTTCCGGCGGACACGCAGTCGTGGCTCGACGAGGACGGACTCGAAGCGAACCAGACGCGCTTCTACCGGGTGCGCGCGCGCAAGGGCACGGCGGTCTCGGACCCATCGAACGTCGCCTTCGCTACCACCACCGGCGTGGCAGTTCCCAACGGGCGCCCGACCGGGCTCGCTGCTGTGGCACACGACAACGTGAGCATCGACATCAGCTGGATCGACAACTCCTCGAACGAGGCCGCCTTCAAGATCGAGTATCTCTGGCAGACGAACAAGCTCTGCGGAGAGGCGGTCAAGGTCGATGACAGCACGCCGCGCAGCTTCTTCAAGTGGTCGGTGACGGTGCCGAGGAGCACGGCGACGGCACCCGTGGCGCGAACGGCTCGCGTGACGGGGCTCATCCCGCACTCCGCGCACGCGTTCCGGATCTATGCGATCAACAAGGACGGCGAGTCGTTGCCCGGACTGACTGCTGCGGCGACCACCGACTTCACGCACACGACCACGTGTGAGGCCACGCTCGGCCCGGCGGCCCCGATCTACAAGGACCCACCTCAGAACGGCGACGTGAAGGCGACGCGCTGCGACGTGACGCTGACGATGCCGGTCACGGGTGACTTCAAGGTGACAAAGGCGCGCCTGATCGTCAACGCCGTGATAAGCGGCGGGCTCGCCTCGACGAGGATCATCGACGTGGTCGCCGCCAACGACCCCAACGACGGCCGGTTCGCGATCACCGGGAACGATTGGAAGATCAACTACAAGTTCCGCCAGGGCGTGAGCTATCGTCTGATCGCGACGGCGTACGGTGCCGCGCCGAACTACTACGCGAGCCCCGATGCCACGCGCTACGACGTGACGGTCCTGGCCGACTGCCCGCTCGAGGACGACCCGCTGCCCTGAGGTATGGCGTGCGAGGCTGAAGCGCAGCCGTCGGGCTATCGTTACCAGATACATGAACCTCAACGCTTCCGTGCGCCCCTCGGACCAGGCGCGCACCCGCGTCATTTCCCTCCCAGCCGTCGGCGCG
>JBKJXT010000515.1:0-3174 GCA_046716205.1 Actinomycetota bacterium | reverse complement strand
TCCGGGGGCTACACTCCGAGATCATCCTCGGGCCGCGTGAAGGGTTGAGCTCCCTGTCGGCTGCGAATTGCGATTCGCTGTTCCCCATCCCAAAGGAGGCCCTGGATCCCGAGCCTCTCGGTTCACTGTCGCGACGGAAGCAGCTCGAATTCGATCGGGCGCTGAGATACGCGCTTGAGATCGTGTCCTGAGCTATTCCCACTCGATCGTGCCAGGCGGCTTCGACGTCACGTCGTAGGCCACCCGGTTCACGCCGGGGACCTCCGCGATGATCCGGCTCGACATCCGCTCGAGTAGCTCGTAGGGCAGGCGCGCCCAATCTGCGGTCATCGCGTCTTCGGAGGTGACCGCGCGGATGATGATCGGACGCTCGTAGCTGCGCTCGTCCCCCATCACCCCGACCGTGCGGATGTCGGGGATGATCGCGAACGACTGCCACAGCTCACGATACAGATCGGCTTTGCGGACCTCGTCCAGCACGATCGCATCCGCTTGCCGCAACACCTCGAGCTTCTCGGCCGTGACCTCACCGATCACGCGGATCGCGAGACCGGGTCCGGGGAACGGCTGGCGCCACGTGATCTCCTCGGGGAGACCGAGCTCGTCGCCTATCGCCCGCACCTCGTCCTTGAACAGGTTGCGCAGCGGCTCGACGAGGTCGAAGTCCATGTCCTCGGGCAACCCGCCGACGTTGTGATGGCTCTTGATCTTCGCCGCGTCGCGCGTGCCGCTCTCGATGATGTCGGGATACAGCGTCCCTTGCACCAGGAAGCGCGCGCCGGCGAGCTCGGTCTTGGCGACCTCCTCGAAGACGCGGATGAACTCCTCGCCGATCGCCTTGCGCTTGCGCTCGGGATCGGTCACACCGGCGAGCTTGGCGAGGAAACGATCCTGCGCCTTCACGTGGATCAGGTTGATGTGGAACAGTCGCCTGAACGTCTCTTCGACCTGCGTTGCCTCGCCGGCCCGCAGCAACCCGTGGTCGACGAACACGCACGTGAGGTTGTCACCGACGGCCTTGTTCACCAGGACGGCGGCAACGCTGGAGTCCACGCCGCCGCTGAGCCCGCACACGATCTTGTTGTCGCCGACCTGCTCGCGGATCTCGCGGATCGCCTCTTCGATGATCGACACGCGTGTCCACGCCGGGCGCACGTCGCACGCGTCGTAGAGGAAGTTCTTCAGCACGTCGAGACCTTTGGGCGTGTGCGCGACCTCGGGGTGGAACTGCACGCCGTACAGCCCGCGCTCGCGGTCCTCGAACGCCGCGACCGGGCTCGCCTCGCTGGATGCAGTCACGGTGAACCCGTCGGGTGCGCGCACCACGACGTCGCCGTGACTCATCCAGACGGTCTGGTCTTCGGGCAGGCCGTCGAACAGCGTTGAGCGCGGCTCGGTGACGTGGAGGTCGGTCTTGCCGTATTCGCGCGTGCCGGTCTTGGCGACCTCGCCGCCGAGCGCTTGCGCCATGCCCTGCAGGCCGTAACAGATCCCCAGCACCGGCACACCCAGCTCGAAGAACGCCGGGTTGACGTTCGGCGCGCCCGGCGCATACACGCTGGAGGGCCCGCCGGAAAGGATCAAGCCGCGCGGGCGCCGCTTGCGGATGTCCTCGACGGAGGCGTCGTGGGGCAGGATCTCGGAGTAGACCTTGCACTCGCGCACGCGCCGCGCGATGAGCTGCGCGTACTGCGCGCCGTAGTCGATGACGAGGACCGAATCGAATGCAGTGGGTTCCATCCGCGGAGTATACCGACCGCCCGCAGGCCCGAACGCGGGCGAACCGGTCAACCTCCCCGGCTTCCACGGTTGGTTCTCGTGTTTGAGCGACACTAGGGACCTATGGGTACTCGACAGATCATCATCGTGGCTTCTGCATCACTTCTGCTGGCCACCGCCTGCGGCACGCCCCGCGGCCGGCTCGACGCCTCTCCCAGCCCGTCGCAGAGCCCCGGCGAGATCTCGCATCCCACCGGCGCCGAGGACCTCATCCTGCGCGTCGAGCTGGGCGGCGGCTTCACGATCCCGCTGGCCGGATACTCGGCAGTTCCCACCTTCTCGCTGATGGGAGACGGCACGATCGTGACCCAAGGTCCACAGATCGAGATCTATCCCCCGCCGGCTCTGCCCAACCTGCTTGCGCGCTCGGTCACCGAGGCCGGGATCCAAGCGCTGCTTGAGCGGGCGCGCACAGCGGGCCTGTTCGGCCCCGACCACCACTACGACAACCCGATGATCGCCGACGCCGGCACGACCTTCTTCACCCTCATCGCCGAAGGCAAGACGCACCGGATCTCGGCGTATGCACTCTACGAGGGGGACAACGAGTCGCCGCAAGAGGACCGCGAGGAGCGCGCGAAGCTGTCGGCGTTCCAGGCGGAACTCGGTGACCTCGACCGCATCCTGCCCGCCGGTTCGCTGGGCACCGAAGCGGCGTACGAAGCGGCTCGGCTCGACGTGACCGCGATCAGCGCCGAGGCGGACAAGGAGCAAGCGACCAAGCCGTGGCCTCTGGGCACGCCGGTCGCAAGCTTCGGGAAGGCGGTGTCGAACTTCGAGGGCGCGCGCTGCGGGACCGTGAGCGGCTCCGATAAGCAGAAGATGCTGTCGGCTGCGACGCAGACCAACACGCAGACCCGCTGGAGCAGCCAAGACAAGCTCTACACCCTGATGCTTCGCCCGATCCTGCCCGACCAAGACCCCTGCCGCGACGCGTACGCTCAGGCGCGCTAACCGGACCTCCCCGGTAGTACCCTTGCTCCCCATGGGTCGCTTCGAGATCTCGATCGAGGTCCTCGACGCCGCCACGTCGGCACAGGCGTGGTGGGCCGGTTACGGGGACCGGCTGGTTGCGATGGCCTTCGAGTTCGGCATGAAGGACTGGAACTACCACGTCCATCGCTGGGGCGTCGTGGTCGAGTTCGCCTTCAGCAAGGAGTCCCACTGGGACTGGTTCCTCTCCGCGCCCGGGGTGCAAGCGATCCTCGATGCGATACCCGATCCGGTGCACGGCCTTATCATCCAACGGGGTTGGGGTGGCACGAGCGGAACGCGCTCGCCGCGCCGGGGACGCCCGTTCACGGGCGCTGGCGCCGCGGAGCTACCGATCCCGACCGAAGAGGCGCCGCTCCCGGACGCCGTCGGCAGCCGATACGACGCGGCACGCCCGTTGGC
>JBKJXT010000514.1:0-6427 GCA_046716205.1 Actinomycetota bacterium | reverse complement strand
GAGGAGACACGCTTGGCTGCCCCGATCCGTGAGCGGCTTTCATTCGGCAAGATCCCAGAAGTACTCCCACTTCCAGATCTCATCTCTATCCAGCGCGCATCCTTCGATTGGCTGCTGAAGAACGGTCTCGCTGAGACCTTCGCTGAGATCTCCCCGATCGAGGACTACCAGGGAGTGATGAAGCTTTACCTCCGCGAACACTGGCGCGAGGAACCGAAGTACTCCGTCGAGGAGTGCCAGGACAAGGACATCACCTACTCCGCGCCGTTGTTCGTGAACGCGGAGTTCGTGAACACCTCGACGGGTGAGATCAAGGCCCAGACCGTGTTCATGGGCGACTTCCCCGTGATGACCAACAAGGGCACCTTCGTCATCAACGGCACCGAGCGCGTCGTCGTATCGCAGCTCGTGCGTTCGCCGGGCGTGTACTTCAACCGCGAGCTCGACAAGACCTCCGACAAGGAGCTGTACAGCTGCAAGGTGATCCCGGGCCGCGGCGCGTGGCTCGAGTTCGAGGTCGACAAGCGCGACCTCGTCGGCGTGCGCATCGACCGCAAGCGGCGTCAGAACGTGACGATCCTGCTGAAGGCGATCGGGTTCACCGACATCGAGATCTTGTCGATCTTCGACGACGCCGAGTCGATCCGCCTCACGCTGGAGAAGGACCACATCCAGACGCCCGAGGACGCATTGCTCGACATCTACCGCAAGCTGCGCCCGGGTGAGCCGCCGACGGTCGACTCCGCGCGCAACCTGCTCGAGGGTCTGTTCTTCAACTCCAAGCGCTACGACCTGGCGAAGGTCGGCCGGTACAAGGTCGACAAGAAGCTGGGCGAGCTCAACGCGCCGGCCAAGGCCGCGTTGCAGCGCCTGCACGACTCCATGCTCGAAGAGAAGCGGCACTTCGTCTTCGCCGTCCCCGGCAAGACGACGCTGACCTACGAGGACATGATCAAGACGATCCAGTACCTCGTGAAGCTGCACGCAGGCACCGAGGGTTACGCGCAGGACGACATCGATCACTTCGGCAACCGCCGTCTGCGTTCGGTGGGCGAGCTCATCCAGAACCAGGTTCGCATCGGCCTGTCGCGGATGGAGCGCGTCGTGCGCGAGCGCATGACGACCCAGGACGTCGAGGCGATCACGCCGCAGACGCTCATCAACATCCGCCCGGTCGTCGCCTCGATCAAGGAGTTCTTCGGAACCTCCCAGCTGTCGCAGTTCATGGATCAAACGAACTCGCTGGCTGTGCTGACGCACAAGCGCCGTCTCTCGGCGCTTGGACCCGGTGGTCTGAGCCGTGAGCGCGCCGGTTTCGAGGTGCGCGACGTTCACCCCTCGCACTACGGACGCATGTGCCCTATCGAGACGCCGGAAGGCCCGAACATCGGCCTCATCGGTAACCTCGCGACCTTCGCGCGCATCAACGAGTTCGGTTTCATCGAGACGCCCTACCGCAAGGTGAACAAGGGCGTCGTGAGCGATCAGATCGAGTACCTCACGGCCGACATCGAGGACAAATACATCATCGCCCAGGCGAACGCCCTCATCGACACCAAGGGCCGGTTCACCGAAGACAAGGTGCTGTGCCGGAAGGCGGGCCCGGAGTCGATGGACATCCCGGCACTCGAGGTCGACTACATGGACGTCGCGCCGCACCAGATCGTGTCGGTGGCGACCGCGCTCATCCCCTTCCTCGAGCACGACGACGCGAACCGCGCACTCATGGGCGCCAACATGCAGCGTCAGGCCGTGCCGCTGGTGCGCACCGACGCGCCGTTCGTCGGCACCGGCGTGGAGTTCCGCGCCGCCGTCGACGCCGGTGACGTCCTGCTGGCCGACAAGGGCGGCGTCGTCGAAGAGGTCGACGCCAACCAGATCGTCGTCAAGGCCACCGATGGGACGCGCCAGACCTACAATCTCCAGAAGTTCGTCCGCTCGAACCAGGACACGTGCATCAACCAGAAGCCGGTCGTGAACGAAGGCGACACCGTCATCGACGGTCAGGTCATGGCGGATGGTCCCTCGACGCAGTTCGGCGAGCTCGCGCTCGGACGCAACCTCCTGGTCGCGTTCATGCCCTGGGAAGGCCACAACTACGAGGACGCGATCATCCTGTCCGAGAAGCTGGTCAAGCAGGACATGCTCAACTCGATCCACATCGAGGAGTACGAGGTCGACGCTCGCGACACCAAGCTCGGTGCCGAGGAGATCACCCGCGACATCCCCAACGTCGCCGACGAAGTCCTCAAGGATCTCGACGACCAGGGCGTCATCCGCGTCGGTGCGGAGGTGCACCCGGGTGACGTGCTCGTCGGCAAGGTCACGCCGAAGGGCGAGACCGAGCTCACGCCGGAAGAGCGCCTGCTGCGCGCGATCTTCGGTGAGAAGGCGCGCGAGGTTCGCGACACGTCGCTGAAGGTGCCGCACGGTCAGACCGGGACGGTCATCAGCGTTCGCAAGTTCAGCCGCGAGATGGGCGACGAGCTCTCTCCCGGCGTGAACGAGCTCGTGCGCGTGTACGTGGCTCAGAAGCGCAAGATCTCTGAAGGGGACAAGCTCGCAGGACGCCACGGCAACAAGGGCGTCATCGCGAAGATCCTCCCCGAAGAGGACATGCCCTTCCTCGAGGACGGCACGCCGGTGGACATCATCCTCAACCCGCTGGGTGTGCCGAGCCGTATGAACCTTGGTCAGGTGCTCGAGACGCACCTCGGCTGGGCCGCGGCACAAGGCTGGGACTTCGACAAGGAGCCCGACTGGATGAAGGCCGCCGGCTGGACCGAGGCCGAGAAGTCGCGGCCGGGTCCGGTCAACTTCGCTTCGCCGGTATTCGACGGCGCGCGCGACCACGAGATCACCGACCTGCTCAAGCACGCCAACCCCAACCGCGACGGCAACCGGCTGGTGGGTGCCGACGGCAAGGCGCGCTTGCTCGACGGCCGCTCCGGCGAGCCGTTCGAGGTGCCGGTCACGATCGGCTACATCTACATCCTGAAGCTGGCGCACCTCGTCGACGACAAGATCCACGCGCGTTCGACGGGCCCGTACTCGATGATCACGCAGCAGCCGCTGGGTGGGAAGGCGCAGTTCGGTGGTCAGCGCTTCGGTGAGATGGAGGTCTGGGCACTCGAGGCCTACGGCGCGGCATACGCGCTGCAGGAGCTGCTCACGATCAAGTCCGACGACGTCATGGGTCGCGTGAAGGTCTACGAGGCCATCGTCAAGGGCGAGAACATCCCCGAGCCGGGTATCCCGGAATCGTTCAAGGTCCTCATCAAGGAGATGCAATCGCTCTGTCTCAACGTCGACGTGTTGTCGGCGGAGGGCAAGGAGATCGAGATGCGCGACTCCGATGAAGACATCTTCCGCGCCGCCGAGGAGCTCGGCATCGACCTTTCGCGGCGTGAACCGTCCAGTGTGGACATGGAGGGATAACCCCAGTGCTCGACGTTACGTATTTCGACGAGCTTCGCATCGGTCTCGCCACGGCGGATCAGATCCGCATGTGGTCCAACGGCGAGGTCAAGAAGCCCGAGACGATCAACTACCGAACCCTCAAGCCGGAGAAGGACGGACTCTTCTGCGAGAAGATCTTCGGGCCAACCCGTGACTGGGAGTGCTATTGCGGCAAGTACAAGCGCGTGCGCTTCAAGGGCATCATCTGTGAGCGGTGCGGCGTCGAGGTCACGCGCTCCAAGCTACGTCGTGAGCGGATGGGGCACATCGAGCTCGCCGCGCCGGTCACCCATATCTGGTACTTCAAGGGTGTCCCGTCGCGTCTGGGTTACCTGCTGGACCTCGCGCCGAAGGACCTCGAGAAGGTCATCTATTTCGCGTCCTACATGATCACGCGCGTCGACGACGAGAAGCGGCACAAGGACCTGCCGCGCCTCGAGAAGGACATCGCCGAAGAGAAGAACGAGATCATGGTCTCGCGCGACAAGCGCATCGAGGCCAAGCAGAAGGAGCTCGAGAAGCGGATCAAGGAGCTCGAGAAGGAAGGCGCGAAGTCCGCCACCCTCAAGAGCGAGCAGGGCAAGGGCGAGAAGGAGATCCGCCAGCTCAACGATCAGTCCCAGCGGCGGATCGAGCAGCTCGACGAGGTCTTCGATCTGTTCAAGGACCTCAAGCCCAAGAAGCTCGTCCACGACGAGATGCTCTACCGCGATCTGAAGGACCGCTTCGGCGACTATTTCCACGGATCCATGGGCGCCGAGGCGATCAAGGACCTGCTGGCGCAGATCGACGTGCGCGCCGAGTCCGACGAGCAGAAGCGCATCTTCAAGGAGGGCAAGGGCCAGAAGAAGGCCCGCGCCATCAAGCGCCTCAAGGTCATCACGGCGTTCCTCAACTCGAAGAACTCGCCGTCGGGCATGGTCCTCGACTGCGTTCCGGTCATCCCGCCGGATCTGCGCCCGATGGTGCAGCTCGACGGTGGACGGTTCGCAACCTCGGACCTCAACGACCTCTACCGCCGCGTGATCAACCGCAACAACCGGCTGAAGAGGCTGCTGGACCTCGGCGCGCCCGAGATCATCGTCAACAACGAGAAGCGGATGCTGCAGGAGGCCGTCGACGCGTTGTTCGACAACGGCCGCCGTGGCCGTCCCGTCACCGGTCCTGGTAACCGCGCGCTGAAGTCGCTCAGCGACATGCTCAAGGGCAAGCAGGGCCGGTTCCGTCAGAACCTTCTGGGCAAGCGCGTCGACTACTCCGGCCGTTCGGTGATCGTCGTTGGTCCCGAGCTGAAGCTGCACCAGTGCGGCCTGCCCAAGCAGATGGCGCTGGAGCTCTTCAAGCCGTTCGTGATGAAGCGCTTGGTCGACCTCGGTCACGCCCAGAACATCAAGAGCGCCAAGCGCATGGTCGAGCGTGCGCGTTCGCAGGTGTGGGACGTGCTCGAAGAGGTCATCAAGGAGCACCCGGTGCTACTGAACCGCGCACCGACGCTGCACCGCTTGGGCATCCAGGCCTTCGAGCCGATCCTGGTCGAGGGCAAGGCGATCCAGATCCACCCGCTGGTCTGCACGGCGTTCAACGCGGACTTCGACGGGGACCAGATGGCGGTGCACCTTCCGCTGTCGGCGGAGGCGCAGGCCGAGGCGCGCATCCTGATGCTGTCTGCGAACAACATCCTGTCGCCGGCGCACGGTCGTCCGATCGCGGTCCCGACGCAGGACAAGGTGCTGGGGATCTACTACCTCACCTACGACAAGGAAGGCGCTCTGGGTGAGGGCAGGATCTTCGCGTCGCCCTCCGAAGCCATGCTCGCGTTCGACTTCAGCGAGGTCGACATCCAGGCGAAGATCAAGGTCCGTTGGCCCGAGAAGAACGTGCCGTGGGCGATGGAGGTCGACCCGGAGACCGGGGAAGCCGTCGCGAAGCCGTTCGAGACCACGCTCGGCCGCTTGATGTTCAACGAGGCGCTGCCGCTGGAGCACTCCTACGTGAACCAGACGATGCGCAAGCGCGAACTGCAGGACATCGTCGACGACTGCGTGGACCAGTACGACAAGGTCGTTGTCGGCGAGGTGCTCGACAAGTTCAAGGCGCTCGGCTTCCACTGGGCGACGCGTGCCGGCGTGACCATCTCGGTGCACGACGTAGTGACGCCTCCGTCGAAGCCGCAGATCCTTGCGAAGTTCGACAAGGACGCCGAGAAGGTCGAAGACCTGCACCGCAAGGGAGTCATCACCGACGACGAGCGCCGTCAGGAACTCATCGAGATCTGGCAGAAGGCCACCTCCGAGGTGTCCCAGGCGATGGAAGACGCGTTCCCCGCCCTCAACCCGATCAACATGATGGCAGCGTCGGGCGCGCGAGGGAACATCCAGCAGATCCGTCAGATCGCCGCGATGCGTGGTCTGGTCGCGAACCCTAAGGGTGACATCATCCCGCGTCCGATCAAGGCCAACTTCCGCGAAGGTCTGTCGGTGCTCGAGTACTTCATCTCAACCCACGGCGCGCGCAAGGGTCTCGCCGACACGGCGCTGCGAACGGCAGACTCGGGTTACCTGACGCGTCGTCTGGTCGACGTCGCGCAGGACGTGATCATCCGCGAGCACGACTGCGGGACTGAGCGCGGCATCCCCGTGATCGTGACCGTCACGTCTCGCAACGGTGAGCGTGAGCCGGCATCGCAGCTCGACTCCAAGCTCTTCGGCCGCGTCGCTGCCGAGGATGTGTGGGCGAAGGAGCCGCGCCGCCGCGTGTTGAAGGCCGGCGACGAGATCACCGACCCGGAGAAGGACGAGGTCGTCGACGCGAGCATCGACTCGGTGCTCGTCCGCTCGGTGCTGACGTGCGACTCGAAGGTCGGCGTCTGCGCGCTGTGCTACGGACGGAACCTCGCGACTGGACGTCTGGTCGAGGTCGGCGAAGCGGTCGGCATCATCGCCGCGCAGTCGATCGGTGAGCCCGGCAC
>JBKJXT010000513.1:0-3511 GCA_046716205.1 Actinomycetota bacterium | reverse complement strand
GCGTAGGACAGCGCGCGCAACGCTTGCTCCGGCGCCCTCGTCAACGTCGTTCGGTCGATGGTCTCGCGCGTCCCGTCGGTGCGCTCGATCACCCCCTCGACACTGCGCGTGCGGCGCCGCAACGCGCGCACCGGCGTCGACAATGCTCGCTGGGCCACGCTGATCGCGGTGCAGGCCGCGGCGACGACCAGCGCCAGCACGTGGAACTCACCGCTGTTGGCCCAGTAGCCGACGAACGCGGGGAAGCCTCCCCACGCGATCGCGAACCACAGATCGGTGTGGAAGCGGCCGCCTGCCCACTCGAGGTTGTAGGCGAGCACGATGGCTCCTCCGAACGCGATGAAGGGGATACCGGGGAGCCCGACAACCTCGAGGTTCAGCGCGCCGAGCACGATCGCAGCGGCGATCGAGGCGATCCCGACGACCCACAGCGCCGCTGCGGGGATCGAGGTTCGCAGCGGACGCCCGTTCAGCTCGTCGAGTGCATGGGCACCGACCCCGACGGCGAGGAAGAAGGCGACGAGCGCCAGCACCAGCCGCCGCGGATGGATCGCAGGACCGGCAGCGGCGCCGATCGCGACGTAGGAGAGGTGCCACAAGGTGTAGGGCGGATGGAGCAACGACCACCAGTCGCGCCAGCCGCCTCCGCGCAGCGCGTAGAACGCCGGCCGGTCCAACGCCTCGCTCATGGCTTCCGACCCCACATCACGATCGCCGTCCCGAACGTCATCTCGCGGGCCTGCACATCCACGAGGCCTGCCCGCCGCCACATCTCGATCTGGCGGGGGAGCGGCCACTCGCGCGCCCACGCCTCGATGTTGCGCGGCAGGAAGTCGCCGATCTCGCGCCAGCCCGGCGAGACGATACGCGAGAGGACCGGGAAGACGCCGCGCGCGTAGGCGCGCCAGCCCGCGCGCGCCCACGTCGCGCGCGGGATGCCGAACTCGACGCTCGCCAGCGTGCCGCCGGGCTTCACGACACGGACGAGCTCGGCGAGCGTGGACGGCGGGTCGGTGACGTAGCGGAAGAGATAGCTGAACGTGAGGGCGTCGAAGGATGTGTCGGGGAAGGGCAGCGCGTTGGCGTCGCCGGCGGCGCGCACGACACCGTGCGCGCCCCGCAGCATCGCCTCGGTCAGATCGACGCCCGTCACGCGGCAGCCGTGCGTGCGTGCGATCAGGCGCGCGATGAGCCCGGTGCCGGTCGCGACGTCGAGGACGTGGGCGGTGTGGTCGATCGGCAGACCGCGGACCAGGGCGCGCCGCCAGCGGGCGTACTGGCCGAACGAGAGGATTTCGGCCGGGACCGCATAGCGCCCGGCGACCGGCGTGAACACGCCGCGCGCCTGTGGCGTGCCGGTTTGCATGAGCGCAACTATCGCACGCCTGACCACTTCGGGCACGGCACGGCCCGTATGATTGCCCCGTGAACCCCGACGACATCGCTGCATCGTTGCGCGCCGGTGATCGGCGCGCCATCGCCCGGCTCATCTCTCTGGTCGAGGACGAGGACCCCCGCATCGCCGAGGTGGTTCGCGCGCTGGGTCCGCTCGCCGGCAACGCCTACGTGATCGGACTGACCGGCGCGCCCGGCGCCGGCAAGTCGACGCTTGCCGCAGCGCTCGTCGGGGTCATCCGCAAGCACGACCTCACGGTAGGCGTGCTCGCCGTGGACCCGACCTCGCCGTTCACCGGCGGCGCGCTGCTCGGTGACCGGCTTCGGATGCAGGAGCACGCAACCGACCCAGGCGTCTTCAACCGCTCGATGGCGACGCGGGGCCACCTCGGCGGGCTCTCCTGGGCGGTCCCGCACGCGGTGCGCGTGTTCGACGCAGCCGGGTTCGACATCATCGTGCTGGAATCGGTCGGCGTCGGGCAGGCGGAGGTCGAGATCATGCACGCGGCGGACACGACGCTGGTCGTGCTTGCGCCGGGGATGGGGGACAGCGTGCAGGCGAACAAGGCAGGCATCCTGGAGATCGCGGACATCTTCGTCGTCAACAAGGCCGACAAGGATGGCGCGCGCCAGACCGTCCGCGACATCCAGCAGATGCTCCATCTCGGGGCCGCCACGGCGTGGACGCCTCCCGTGCTGACGACCCAAGCCGACGCCGCGATCGGCGTCGAGGCGTCGTGGGATGCGATTGCCACCCACCGGGCGCACCTGGAGCAGTCGGGGGAGCTACGTGCGCGACGGCAGCGGCGCGTGGCTCGCGAGATCTCAAAGATCGCGCTGACGAACCTGCGTCGCGCGATCGGCGAGCCGGGCTCCGACGGGGCGCTGGACGGCCTCGCTCAGCAGGTCCTCGAGGGCACGCTCGATCCCTATAGCGCCGCAGATAGACTGATGGAACGATGAGCGTAGACCCCCGCACGCATTGGGACGAAGAGTACGAGCGCTCGCGCAAGCGCGACGTCGACTTCGAGACGCTCAGCGGGGAGCCGCTCAAGCCGCTGTATGACCCCAGCGATGTTGCGGACATCGACGTGGACCGCGACATCGGGACGCCGGGGCACTTCCCGTACACGCGCGGCGTCTACACCTCGATGTATCGCGGGCGCATGTGGACCATCCGGCAGTTCAGCGGGTTCGGCGACGTCCATCAGACCAACGAGCGATACAAGCAGCTGATCGCGGCCGGCGGCGGGGGATTGAGCGTCGCTTTCGACATGCCGACCTTGATGGGGCGCGACTCCGACGACCCGCGCTCGCAGGGCGAGATCGGGCATTGCGGCGTTGCCGTCGACTCGATCCGCGACATGGACATCTTGTTCGGTGGGCTGCCGCTGGGGGACATCACCACGTCGATGACGATCAGCGGGCCGGCCGTGATCATCTTCGCGATGTATCTGGTGGCGGCGGAGCGTCAGGGCGTGGCGTGGCGCGACCTCGGTGGGACGCTGCAGACCGACATCTTCAAGGAATACATCGCGCAGAAGGAATGGTGCTTCCCACCGGAACCGCACCTGCGCCTGATCGGCGACCTCCTGGAGTTCTGCGCAGCCGAGATGCCGCGCTACTACCCGATCAGCGTTTCGGGCTACCACATCCGCGAGGCCGGCTCGACCGCGGCGCAGGAGCTCGCCTTCACGCTGGCGGACGGCTTCGCCTACGTGGAGCTCGGGCAGCAACGTGGCATCCCCGTCAACGAGCTCGCGCCGAAGCTCAGCTTCTTCTTCGACGCACACATCGACTTCTTCGAAGAGATCGCCAAGTTCCGTGCCGCGCGCCGCATCTGGGCGCGCTGGATGCGCGACCGCTACGGCGCGGACGACAATCGCGCACAGATGCTGAAGTTCCACACGCAGACGGCTGGTGTTTCGCTCACCGCGCAGCAGCCGACGAACAACGTGGTCAGAACCGCGATCGAGGCCCTCGCCGCGGGTTTGGCGTCGGGCGCGGCGGCTATCGCGCGGGGCCTCGACGTCGACGATTTCGCGCCGCGGCTCTCGTTCTTCTTCAACGCCCACATCGACTTCTTCGAGGAGATCGCCAAGTACCGCGCGGCACG
>JBKJXT010000512.1:0-10911 GCA_046716205.1 Actinomycetota bacterium | reverse complement strand
GCCCTAGACCGCCGCCGTCTCTTACTTGTTGCGCGCCCTGAGGCGATACATCCGCCCGCCGTCGTCGAGCACGTACAGCTCGCCCCCCGAACTCTGCCCGAATGAGGTGATGTACCCGGTGTGGTTGCGCACCATCGCGCTGTCCCAGGATCCATCCGAGCGCCGGTTCAACGCGAAGACCTCGCCGGTGCAGTAGTCGGCGAAGAAGTACATGCCGCCGATGACGGTGCGGTAGGTCGAGCCTCGGTAGACGTAGCCGCCGATGATCGCGCAGCGGCCGCTCGACCGCGAGTACTGGTGAACGGGCCTGGTGAAGGTGCGCCCCGAGCAATAGGAGCCACCGTAGGTCGACACGGTGTTCAGCGTTCCTTCGTAGCAATCCCAGCCGTAGTTGCGGCCCTTGGCGGTGGCGCCGCTGTAGTTCACTTCTTCGCGAGCGCTTTGACCGACATCGGCGATCCACTGCGTGCCGTTGGAGAGGTCGAAGCTGAACTTCCACGGGTTGCGCAAACCCAGGTGCCAGATCTCGCCGCGCCCTGGGATGTCGGTGCCGTAGAACGGATTCGTTGAGGGTGAGCAGTAGTTCTTGCCGGGGCACGAGCTGTTGATGTTGAGGCGAAGGATCTTGCCCAACAAGGAGTCGCGGCTCTGCGCGTAACCGCCCGGGCCGCCCGAGCCACCGCCGTCGCCGGTGGAGATGAAAAGGTAACCGTCGCGGAACGCAAGCGCGCCGCCGTTGTGATTGGTGTACTGGTCGGGATGCTCGATCGTGATGATGATCCGCTCACTCGACGCCGACACGCTGTTCGACGACGGCGTCGAGGCCCTGAACCGCGAGACGCGGAGGTCGCCGTTGCCGTTGGTGTAGGTGACGAAGAAGTAGCCGTTGGTCTTATAGCTGGGATGGAAGGCGATCCCCAGCAGGCCTTGTTCGTTGCCGTTGTCGTTCACGCGGCTGCGGATGTCGAGGTACGGGGTTGATCGCAGACCGCTGCTGGGCGCAAAGACCCGAACCTTGCCCGGCTTCTCGACGATGAACAGGCGTCCCGTCCCGTCGTTGGAGGAGCCCATCGCGACCGGCCTGGTGAGGCCGCTGGCCACAGTTGAGAGGCTTACGACGACGTTGTCGGGATCGAGCGCGCGGGCCTCGTCGACGAACACGACGAGGGCGAGCATCGTCGCCAGCGCCAGTGGAACGGCGCGACGGATCCTCGGCGAACGAACGGGGGACGGGTCCGCGGTCGTCATCGCTTGTATCTTTCCTCGCATCCGCCCTCGTTGCAAGCGGAGGGATATCCAGACGGGGCAAAACCCCCCATCCGGGGTATAGGTGCTCCTGTAGCGTTCGGCATGGTGGGCGTCGGTGCGGTTTCGGCCGGCCGTTTTTCGGCGAGGTGTTTCTCTGAAACGTTCTGTGACGGCCTTCCTCATCCTTGCAACATGTGGCACCGCGGTGGTGATGGCCGGCCGGGGGGTGGCCGCGGCTGTGAACCCGGATCCTCAATGCACCGGGGCGCGGTTCGTCCCGCGCGCCGATGACGACGATGTCGCCGCCGCGCTCATGGCGGGCCGGCTGAAGATCTCCCCCTATGCGACGACGACCCTGCCGTCGGATCCGCGTTGGAGCGAGAACCCGTTCGGCAATGCCAATTGGGTCTTCCAGTACCAGACGCTGCGCTGGGCCGATCCGCTGCGGCGGGAGGGTCTGAGGACCGGTAACCAGGCGATGATCGATCGGTATGTGTATCTGGTGAAGGATTGGCTCGCCGACAACCCCTACGGGTCGGCCCGGTCCTCCTTCTCCTGGTATGACATGGCGGTCGGTGTTCGCGCGGTGACCCTCGTTTGTGCCGCGGAGGTGGTCTTGATCCAGAGTTGGCTGACGTCGGCGATGGATGCGCACGCCAACGTACTCTCCGACCCGGATCTGTATCGAACCGTAGGTAACCATGGGCTTCACCAGAACATCGGGCTGCTCGCGCTCGGCTGCCACCGGGGGGTGGGGTCGTGGCGCGATCTCGCCATCAGGCGTACCGAAACCCTGCTCGAGCGCAGCGTCGACACGCAGGGGGTCAACGACGAAGGCTCGATCATCTATCAGTACCTGAACTGGGTTTGGTACCACGAGATTTCCGACCGGATCGAGGCATGCAACCGAACTCCGTCCTCGACGTTCGATCGCTTGGCGCTGATGCCCACGATGCTTGCCCATGCGACCAAGCCGGATGGGACCTACGTCGGGTTGGGCGACACCGATCCCCGTACCCCTGCGGCGAAGATCGCGCAGACCCAGGCCCAGTTCGCCGCGACGCGCGGTGCCTCCGGGGTGCGCCCGACGGTTCTGTTCAAGACCTACAAGCGCGGCTATGCGTTCTCGCGGTCGGGGTGGTTCACGCACCGGCCCTGGTCGAAGGAGTCGCACATGAGCGTGCGCTACGGGCCGTCGCTGAGCCGGACCGCGCATGGTCACGAGGACGCAGGATCAGTGACGTTCTTCGCGCTGGGCAAGGACCTGCTGTGGGAGCAGGGCCAGTGGGGTGGATCGGGCGGCCCGAACCGGCGTTACGTGAGGAGCAACGAAGCGCATAACGTCGTCGACATCCCGTCTGCCACCTACCGCATCGATCGCTCGGCGCCGCTGCTGGCTCGGGAGGGCGTCGCGACACATCACCTCGTGACGGTGCGCAACACCAACCTGTCCGGCGCGACGTGGACGCGGACCGTCGTTCACGCGCTCGCGCCCGGTTTCATCGTGATCGACGATCGGGTCAGCCAGAGCTCGGCGCGCAAGGTGGTGCAGCGCTGGTACGTGGGTTCGGATCGTAAGGTCGCCACTGGCACGAACAGGGCCGGCACATCCGGCGCCGGGCCCAACGCGACGTTCCTGTGGGCGGGCACGGGCCCCGCCCTGTCGGTGGTTCGCGCCCAGCGCGACCCGATGGTGGGCTGGCGCAGCCTGCACTCGGATCACATCGGGCCGACCAGCGTCGTCCAGGCGTCACGAAAGGCGAGCACCGTGCGTTTCACCACGATCGTCGTTCCGCGCCCGTCGGGGTTGGATCCCGCGAGGATCCGCCTCCGCAAGACGGTCACCACGTCGACGGCGCGCAGCGTTGAAGTCGTGATCGGCTCGCAGGTGTGGCGGGTCTACATCAGTGCCTACCGCGCGTCGGTGCGGCGTCTGGCCTGACCGAGCGCTTGCTGCGATCCGCGAGCCCGGCGATGTGCGGGCGACCACCAGATTCCTGTGCGCTGTACGCTGTCCGAGCGTCGTTGCGTTGTTTCCGTAGGTAATAGTACGGGCGCGTAGCTCAATGGCCAGAGCGCCTGCCTTACAAGCAGGAGGTTGGAGGTTCGATACCTCCCGCGCCCACCGGGCTGATTGAGCTCGTTAGGACACGCGAACGGTGACGCCCTGCAGGCCGGAGAAGCCCTTGCTGTCGGTCGTGACGACTGTTCTGTTGCTGGCGACGGCAGTCGCGGCGATCATCAGATCGTGCGCGCCCCGCGCGTCGCCACGTTCGCTCGTCACCGCGAGGAGGCGCGCGTGTTCACGAGCGACCGCGAGGTCGTAGCCGAGGACCTGCAAGATCTCGAGCAATCCCTCCACGAAACTCGATCTGGCCTTCCGGCGGCTTGGCGTTGCACGAGCGACACCGTGCAGGAGTTCGGCCGCAGTGATGGCGGCGATCGCGACATCGTCGTTCTCGTCCAGCACAGATGCAAGGGTTGCACGGCCGCGGTCGACAGCCACGAGCACCGAGGTGTCCAGCATCAATCGCTCCAGGGCCGCTCCTCGATCTGGAGGCCGGCCCGGAGCTCTCGGAGATCGTTGGTCCAGTCCGGATCGGGGCTGTGACTCTTCAAGAAGCTCTTCACCGCTCCGCCATTCGATCGTGTTGCTGGAGACAGGCGGGCCACGGCTTTCCCGTTGCGCAGAACCACGAATTCTTCCTGATCATGTTCGACCGCATCGAGGACTTCCGAGAAGTTCCGAGCAGCCTCAGTGGCGCTGAGCTCCTTCATGGGAAATCAGATTATATGATTCACAAGGGTCAGCAGTCAACGTTCCGATCGGCGGTCCCGCCGTGCACCAGCCATATCGGCTAGAATAGCTAGAATGGTTGGAACCTAGAAGGGGAGTGGATGAAGACGCCAGACGAGCCCGGCTGGATGAGCGACCCGGAAGTGGAATCGGTTCGGTCGACCGACGCCAAGAACCTCTTCGGCGCTCTGCTCGACAAAGCGATCGGAGGCAAGACGGTCGTCATCACCCGCCACGACACCCCGAAGGCGGTCCTCGTCGGCTTCGAGGAGTTCCGTTCGCTGAAGCGTGGAAACGAACGCACCCTCGTCAGCCTGAGCGAGGCGTTCGATGCCAGACTCGCACGCATGCAGACCCTCAAGGCTCGGGCTGCGACCAAAGCGGCATTCGATGCATCGCCGAAGCGGCTCGGGGCCGCTGCAGTGAAGGCCGCGCGCAAGCGTGGGTGACGCCCCGCGCATCACGGTGCTGGCCGGCACCAACGGCGCGGGCAAGAGCAGCATCCAGGGCGCGATGCTGCGTGAGAGAGGGGTGGAGTACTTCGACCCGGACGAGGCTGCGCGTGAGATACTCGTCGCGGATCCGGCCGCACCGATCGAGCAAGCGAACAGTGCAGCGCGGCACGAAGGAGTCCGCCTTCTCGAGCGCGCGATCGCGGAGCGGTTGGACTGGACCTTCGAGACCACGCTTGGGGACCGAACGATCACCTCGATGCTCGAGCGTGCCGTCGCAGCGGGGATCGAGGTGTGCGTTTGGTACGTGGGGTTGGATAGTCCCGACCGCAACGTTGCACGCGTGAACGCGCGTGTCGCGCGGGGCGGGCACGCGATACCAGAGGCGACGATCCGTGCCCGGTATGAGGCCAGCGTGAGCAACCTCATCCACCTGCTGCCGGGTCTGGCGGCCCTGCGCGTCTACGACAACAGTGCCGAGGCGGACCCGCATGAGGGAGCGGAGCCAAGGCCGATGTTCGTGCTCCACATGCAACAGGGGATCGTTGTGGAGACGTGCGCCCTGCAGAAGGCGCCCCGCTGGGCCAAGCCGATCCTCGAGGTAGCGCTGCGTCTCCCGGACTGAGTCAACCGCATTTCCGCGCGCCCGCCTAGCCCCGAGGCCCGCTCGAGTAGGGTTCCAATCGGTGGGCGCGCGATTCGAGTTTCACTCCCGTTGGTCGGTCGATGCGCCGCCCAACGACGTGTACGCCGCCCTCAACGACATCGAGAGCTATCCGCGGTGGTGGCGCGACGTCCGCTCCGTTCAGCTCGTGCAGGAAGACCGTGCCCACACAACCGTCAGGGCCCTCTTGCCATACACGCTTCGGTTCACGATGACGCGCGAGGTTAGCGATCCGCGCGCCGGGCTACTGCGCGTGCGTCTGGACGGCGACCTCGACGGGTACTCGCAGTGGACGGTGCGCCTGTCCGCGCGCGGAAGCGACCTCGTGTTCGAACAACAGGTCCAGCTCCGCAAGCAACCGTTGCGGACGCTCGCGCCGGTGCTGCGTCCGCTGTTCACCGCGAACCACTCGTTCATGATGGCCCGCGGCCGGCGCGGGCTGGCCGCCTACCTCGCTCGTTAGTGGAACAACGCGTCCCACTGGTTCGCGACGACGTTGAGCGCCTGCAGCAGGCTCGCGTTGCCTTCGGGATCCACGCGCAGGACCGCGTCCGGGATCCGCACCTGATGCATGCTGCCGTCCCTGAACCGCACGGCGCGCAACGCCGTTGCGAGGAAGATCTGCGCGCACGGCTCGCTGTGCTCGTCGGTGTCGGGATCCGGGACGAACATCTTGAAGCACGGGGTGTATTCCTGCGATAGGTCGCCGAAGACCCAGCCGACGGCGGTGCCGCGCTCTTCCTGGGTTGTGAGCCTACCGCTCCACTCGCCATGCTCGAGCTTGTAGGCAACGTCGCGTTGCTTCGCCCATTCCTCGATCTGAGGCAGCACGAGCTCCGACCAGATCTGCGGGATCTTCGGTGTGCTCTGGTCCAGCAGGAACCTGATCTTTGGGATGCGCGGGTTCTCAAGCGCCGGTTGAAGGAAGTTCCGGAAGCCCTCGGGGTAGGAGAGCCCGCCCAACGGAACCTTGAACCAATACATCATCCCGCCGCCGCGTTGTGCGAACTCGCGTCCGTCCCGAGCGACCGCTTCCCACGAACGCGCGAGCCGGACGTGCTCGCTGGCATCCGAGCGCGACGGCGCTTCGGCGAGCGGCTCGACGTGGAGCTTCTCGCCACGCAGCGCCTCCAGCGGCGTCGTGATGTTGGCGTTGTAGGGCTCGAACACCTCCAGCGGCGGATCGCTCGGCTTCACGCGGTGGGGGCCGTGCTCCTTCCACGCGATCTTGCGCTTGCCGATCCACGAGAACGCGTCGGTGTAGACGGCGCGTGTCACGCAGATGTGGCCGGCCTCGGACATGTCCATCACGCGCGCCGCCCAGTCGACGTGGCGGCCGAAGGCGTCACGCAGGTTGAGGCCGCCGGACTCCATGCTGACTTCTCCCATGTCCATCCCGATCCGCACGTTGAGGAACGGATGCTGATGCAGTCGTTCCTGGATCTCCATCGCTCGCTCGACCGCGACCGACGGGCGATACATGATCGCGAGCACCCCGTCGCCGGTGGATTTCAGCACCTCGCCGGCGCCGTCACGGGTGATGATCTCGGTGACCAGGGCGTCGTGTTCCTTGCGCAGCATCTGGAACGCCTGCTCGTCGGAGGCAGCTGCCATGCGCTCCTTCAGGACCGTGGAGCCCTTCATATCGTCGAAGAACACCACGACGACCGCCGTCTGCTGCGGCAGATCCGTAACCTCGTGGGCAACGTCGCTCATGGGCGGGGATAGCGTACGGTCCGCCCGCCCGCGCGCCTAGCCCCCCGGGACCGATCCGAAAGAGGAGACCGAGTGCCGCGCGTCGAAATTGTCCAGTTCACGACCCTGAACGTGGAGGACAGAATGAAGCGACTGGCACTCATCCCGTTGATCCTGCTTGCGACCGCGGCACCGTCGCTAGCCGAGAACACAGACCCGAGCGACGACTTCGTGGCCAAGGGCACAATGACAGTAGGCAACCCGGCGAACAAGAAGATCCTTGGAATAACCGAAACCGGGTCCCCGTGTATGGACACGATCGACCCCGGGATCCCGCCGGGTACCTTCAACGGACTCGACGGCTCGTGGGTGAAGCTCGGTGGAGAGGCCTGGTACGGCGCAACGGCGAAGCTGACGTCCACGCCGAAGAGCGCCGTGGTCATCAGCGTCGGTGACGTCGACGCCTGGTTCTACGACGAAGCATGTGCCTTGATCGGCCCGAGCCGGTCGCGTGACGCCTACCACATGGCGACGTCCGCCGCCACGGAGTGGGGAACGATCCCGCGCGACGCCGAGTGGGTCGTCGTCGACCTCGCCGACGGTGTCGCCGCTGAGTACACCTTCACGGTGTTCGACGTCATCGTCGCACCTCAGTAATCCCTCGCTTCGAAGTGCGCACGCTGTTTCGACGGCGTGCGCTCTTCGCGTGCATGATTCCGGCGTGACCACGGGAGGAAGACGATGAGCGACGAGCACAACCACGTCATCGATACCGGCAAGGGAACGTTCACGCTCGAGGAGCTTGGCCCCCTGATGCCCGGCATGGCCGAGATCATGCCGTTGGTCGGCGAGCGCATCTGGAAGTGCTACTACGCGGGGAAGGCGCAGAACCAGCCGCTCGCGCGCTTCCAGCTGAAGGAAGCGGTGAACCTGATGCAGAAGGGCGCCTTCCTGCGCCCGAAGTACACCGAGAACATGGACGCATTCATCGACAACCAGGTGGCTGCCGTCCGTAAGGCGATCGACGATGCCGACTGGGACGAGTTCGAGGACGCCTTCACTGAGATGGTGGACAGTGCGAACGCCTACCACGGTGTGTACGACAAGCCCTTCCTTCGCTGGCGCATCCCCGACGCGCCGCCGCCGGACCTCGACATGACGCCGCGCGGCTAGATCGAGCGGCTGTAAGACGCGCCGTCGACGGTGAAACCGAGCCGCTCGTAGAAGCGACGCGCGGGTCCGTCTGCGTCGGAGCTCAGCTGCATCACCGTCGCCTGGTGAGAGCGACCCCATGACTCGACGTACCGCAGCAACGCCTCGCCGATCCCTTGTCGGCGGGCATGTGTCATCACGACGAGGTCCTCGAGGATCACGCGCGTGCGCAGGGACGCCTGCAGCAGCGCGGCGCCCGGCGGGTCCATGGGCGGGCGGATCATCGCTTGCGCGAGTCCGACGATCCCCCCTTCGATCTCGGCGACCGCTCGCAGGATCTGCGGGCCGCCGGAGGCGATCTGGGACTCGAACCAGTCGGCGAGGCCCTCGATCTCAGGCTCACGGAACAGGTGTGGCATCCGCTCGGTCAGGGCGCGGCCGAAGTCGCGCCACAGGCGCGCGCACGCGTCGCCATCGCCCTGTCGCGCTTGACGGAACGTCAGCCCTTCCACACAGCCACCATAGCGCCCGCAGGGAAGGACTCAGCCCCGGGCGCGCCGAAGAGGACATCGAGTCCACGAGGGGAGCAGGATGACGAGGTTCGACAGGCGCATCACCGTGTTGGTGTGCGCGGGGGTCGCGGCGGCTGCGCTCGCGACGGGTCCCGCGACGGCCGACACGTGCACCCCGCGCGTCCTCGTGCTGTCGGCGTTCCCGGGTGAGATCGACAAGCTGCTGAACGACGATGCGACCTCGATCGACGCGACCAAGCAGATCGACGGACGCACGTTCTTCGTCGGCAGTGTCCAGGGCAACGATGCCGTCCTCGCGCTGACCGGCATCGGGCTCCTCAACGCCGAGGCGACCACGAAGGCGGCGATCGCTGGCTTCCGGTGTGGTGAGGCAACGGCGATATCGCGCGTCGTTTTCAGTGGAGTGGGTGGCGGTCGCTACATCGGGGACGTCGCTGTGCCCGACCGGTGGACGCGCGACGGTGAGACGTGGATACCGGTAGACGTCCAGATGCTTGAGGTCGCACGTGAGATCAGCGGGAGCGTGGCGCTCGCCGACGAGGTACCGGCCGGCGATGTCGCATGCGTCGGCGCAGATCCCCGCCTCGCGCACACCGTTACCGTGACGCACGAACCGGCGGTCGTGGTCGGCGGCGACGGCAAGAGCGCGGATCCGTTCGGCGGCCGCATGTTCCCGTGCACGCCCGGGGGCGGCGACGTGTTCGGATGCCGGCCGTGCAGCGCGCCAGGTGTCGATGCGGCAGAGCTCGAGCGTTTCGCCACCGGCATCGTGCCCTTCATCGATCCCGCGTTCTTCTTCGGCTATTTCCAGTCACCGCCGCCGGCCACGACCACCTACGCGGCCGAGGACATGGAGACGGTCGCCGCCGCGGAGGTCGCCGCGGCCAACAACCTACCGTTCATCGCGTTCCGCGCTGTCTCCGACGGCGACGGCGACCCGCTGGGGTTGCCCGGGTTCCCGTTCCAGTTCTTCTACTACCGTCAGCTCGCGGCGGATAACGCCGCGGCTGCAACGCTCGCGTTCCTCAAGGAGTGGGCAAGCGGGTAGCGCGGTCAGCCGCCCGCGGTCGCGGTGGTGCGGTCCACAGGATCCAGGATGGCGGGGCCGCCGCGCCGCACCCGGATCTTCGACTGCTTGTGGGGCCGGCGCTCCCAATCGTTCATGGATCGCGCGTCGAGCCCGTGCTTGTTCGCCAGCGCGATGAGGGTCTCGGTTCGGTAATAGAAGTCCTCGCGCAAGACCTGGTGCTCGGTGGTTTCGGTCCGGTCGAAGGTGAAGTCGAAGAACCCGGTCGGCTTCAGGATGCGCCCCACGTGGGCGAAGCATTCCTCGATCACGCTGATGGGGGAGTGGCTGAACACGCTGTGCGCGTGCACGATGTCGAAGTGCTCGTCGGGCAGGAAGTCGAACGTGAGGTTCTTCACGATAGTGAGATAGGGCAGCTTCGCCTGGAGCTCGTAGGAAACCAGGGTCTCCTTCGCCGACACTAGGATGTCCGGCGAGATGTCGATGCCGTAGTAGTTCGACGGATCGAGGTAGCTGATGAAGCGCCATCCGGCGCGCAGGTTGCCGCAGCCGATCTCGAGCATCCGATCGGACGGCTTGATCCCATGCTCGCGCAGGTACTCGAACTGCATCTCACCCAGCACGAGCCAGCGATCGTGCGTCTGACTCCCGACCGCGGCCTCGGGGTTGCGGGAGGTGTCCGAGCGCATGACCGCGCGGTAGTAGCCGACGTGGTCGCCGCGATGCTTGGCGCGCAGCCACGCGTCGCGCGCCGAGCGGCGCAGGTAGGGGATGATCCGGTCCGGATGGCCCAGCGCGTAGCGCGCCTTGTACAGCAGCCGTGATCTGTTGCTCATCTCGTCCCCCTCGTCGCGGGAGGCTATCGCACCTCGGCGGTTACGAGCAGACGCCGGCCAAGGGGGATCCGGGCGGCGGGGTGGTGTGAACGTGGAAGCCCCAGCCCGCTCGGCCGTAGTTCTGGGGGTAGGTCTCGCGGGGCCAGGATGCGTCGAAGCTGATGAAGTAGTCACGGCACGGCAGGTCGAGGGAGAACGTCGCTTCCCACCCGCCGGGCGCCTGCCGCTGATCCGCCGCCATCGGCAACAGGACGAGACCCTCTGTGGGACCTTCGGCGAGGGACACCGTCGGCCGGGTGTCGTAGTCGACAAAGATCGCGACGGATGAACCGGCCGGGATGTCAACGGCCGGGGGGTACGAGAAGACGATGCTTGAGTGGGCACCGACGCACCTGTCCGACTCCGGATCGCATTGCATCCAGTTGAAGGCGGAGGGCGCGCCATGCTGGATGTCGGCGCCGTCGAGGCGCAGGATCGCACTCATCCGCTCCGCGATGGGGTCGGTGA
>JBKJXT010000511.1:0-3856 GCA_046716205.1 Actinomycetota bacterium | reverse complement strand
CTCCGGATGGGTGCAGACGTGCGAAGAAAGTGGTTGAGCAGCGGTATCTTGCCGTCCGAGAGACTTTTGACTCAAAGCGGGAAAAAGTGGTACAAGTCGTCGGTCATCGGGGGTAATTTGACCCTTGGGGCAACGTGGGGGGTAACGCCATGGACAATCGACACGCTTCTGCTTCTACTACGTCTCGCCTCGGTGGTGGAACCCTCCTTCTTGTCGTAGCTCTCCTCACGCAAGCGATCGCATCTCCGCCTGCAGGCGCCAACCATGTCGTGGCGTTCCACGGGTTCGAGATCGACGGCGACTTGGACGACGACCCCGAGTCAGGTGTCGACTGGCAAACGCCCGGCTTGACGATAACGTCCTTGCCCGACCCGCTCGTCGGAAAGAAGGACTCGGTCTTCATCACCGGCTCCAAGGACCTCGAGCAATCGGGGTGGGAGTGTGGGGTGGGTAGCTCGCCGGGTAAAGACGACATCGTGAGCGCGGCCGTGCATTTCCGCGAGGATGCCGGTAGGCAGTTCCTCGTCGCGAACTTCGTGCGCTCGACTTCGTCCGGGGACGCCCACATCAGCTACGTGTTTAGCCAAGGCAACGAGCCAGCGAGTGCGAAGTGCCCAGAACTCCCCAAGCGCATGACCGGCGATGTTCGCGTTTCCTTCGACACGGACACCGGCGGAAAGATCATCGACGCCTCCGCTCAGATCTGGAACGACGCTACGAACTCGTGGGGCCCGAACCTCGCCAGCGGGTTCGCAGGTGAAGTGAACATCCCGAACACGGTGCCCCACAAGGCCAATGGTTTCGTCAAGGGAACGTTCGGCGAGGCATCGCTCGATCTCACCCAGGCGGTGGGCGGATTCGCATGCAACGAGTTCTCCAGCATCTACGCGATGAGCCGCGCTGCCACCGTCGACAACGCTTCCCTGAAAGACCGCACGCCCACGCAGAGCTTCACGCTCGGCTCATGCCCGAAGTCGAGTCTGGCCAAGGCCGTGCGCAACGTCACCAAGGGCGGGACCTTCGCAGGAGACCCAACGAGCACTACCGCGGCCCCGGGAGACGTCATCGAATACCGGTTGACGTACAAGAACTCCGGTGCCGGGGTGGCGCACAACGTCGCCATCACCGACCCCGTTCCCGACCGCTCAACATTCCTGTCGTGCTCGGACTCCTGCACGCAACCCGTGCCCCCCGACGATCCTTCGGGAACGATCACGTGGAACCTCGGTGACATCAGTGCGGGGGCTACCAAAGCGGTCACCTTCCGGGTGACCCTGGACCCGAGCTTCCCACAGGGCACAACCGATATCACGAACACAGGAACGTACGACAACGACGAAGAGGCCCCCGGAACCTCCAACGAGGCCACAGTGGTCGTGTCGGCTGCCCCGAGGTTCACCGTGACCAAGACGGCGAACCCGACGAAGTCCTTCGTGGGCGGAACCTCCTCGATCACGATCACGGTCACCAACGTCGGGGATGCGCCGGGGACGACGACGTCGATCGTCGACGACTACGACCAGGCTCATGCGACGCCATCGGCGATCTCGGATGCCGGTGTCGATGACGGCTCAGAGATCACGTGGGCAGCCATCACGCTTGCTGCGGACGCGTCGAAGACGTTCACCTACACGGTCACGTTCAAGGGTCCGTTCACCGGCAGCCCCGGTGGCGGCGGATGTGACGCCTCGAACAACGAGTTCCCGGTCGACAACACGGTGAGCGTCAGCGGTGCGTCCGACTCCGCACAGGTCTGCGTGAACGCGGAGCCGGGGCTGACACTCAACAAGGAACCCGACGTGACCCAAGCGGGCCAGGGTGACTTCGTCACGTACACCTTGACCTACGCGAACACGGGCAACGCACCGGCGACGGGCGTCGTCGTCAGCGACGACATCCCGAGCGGAACGGACTTCGAGTCGTGCACCGGCGGATGCACGACGAACGGGCCACCGATAACCGCGGTCACCTGGACCATAGGGACCGTTGAAGCAAGGGCCGGTGGCAGCGTCACGTTGACCGTCAAGGTTCGCGACGACGTCGGGTGCCAGATCTGCAATAGCGCGTCCATCTCGAGCAACCAGACAGCCCCATTCACCGTCGGCCCCATCTGCATCGACGGCATCCCAGGGCCGCAGCCTGACCTCGCGAATGCGAGCGGCGATGCATACGGTGCGCGCGTGCAGGACCTCAATACAGGAACCGTGCTACCTCCGATCAATGAGACCAGAGGCGGCCCGATCTCCAGCTCTCAATCCGGCGTCGGGTCGAACAGCGCGGCGCCGTACGAGGTGCTGAACGTCTCGGTACCTCCTGCGACAGGAGACACGCTCAAAGCCAGTGTCGTGCGGGGCTCGAGTGGGAGCACCGTGTCGAACGTCACCGACAGCTCCGCGGCAACGTCGATCGCGGAAGCTGCGGACGTCAACGTCCTGAATGGAGTGGTGAAGGCGAGTCTCGTTCGCTCGGTCGCGATGACCACGGCCGGCGGGAGCGCCTCGTCGTTCTCGTACGCGGGATCAGTCATCGAGGGCCTGTGGGTCGACTCGGATGGGTCGGGCCCCGGGCAACCCCAATTCATCAATGCGGTGAAACCGGGCGACGAGTTCGACCTTTCGGCCGCATTCGGTCCTGGGAGCTTCGTGCGCGTCTTCGAGGTGACCGGGGCGACCGCGTTGATCCCGGGTCCAACACCTTTGGAGGGTGGCACCTATACCGCCGACCTGACGGTGAACATGATCCGGGTGCACCTAACCGACAAGCTGCCGGGCCCGCTATTCCCCGGCAACCAGACGGTGGATGTCGTGGTGTCGCACGCCGGCGCGCACTCGGACTTCCCGCAGATCACCCTCTGCCATGCGGTCCCCCAGCAGTCGGTGAGCGGGCACGCATTCATCGCGAGCGAAACGACAACACCACCGCTCCTCCCGGCAGTAGCGGGCTTCGTGAGCATCCCGGCCTCAGGAGGCAGCGCGGAGAAGAGCCTCGTGCTGGCTCAGTTGCCTGCCGACGGCTCGACCGTTCGCGCAGAGAACACGCTATCGAAGAGCGAAGGAACCCTGGGCGCATCCAGTAGCACGGCGACCAGCTCGGCGAGTGCGCAGACGCTGTGCATCGAGGTCGGAGCCGTTGCTGGCTGTGATATCTCGGCAACCACTGTGAAGTCGGTCGCCAGCAGTACGGCCCCGAGCGGTGGCGGGGCAAACTCGAACGATGGCGGAACGACGTTCGTGGACCTCGTCGTGGCCGGTGTACCGATCGGCACGACTCCGGCGGCGAACACGAAAGTCATCGAACTGCCGGGGATCGGCTTCGTCGTCATAAATGAGCAGTTCTGCGACGGCGCCTCTGGTGGACCGCCGTTCCCGGTACCGGGTCCGGTCACGCCCTGCACCGGAGCCGGAGGCACGAGCACCGGACTCACTGTGCGAGCCATCCACGTCTTCGTGACGGTCGCGGGAGGGCCGCTGCCGATCGGGACCGAGATCATCGTGGCCGAGGCTCACTCAGACGCAACGTACGTCCCGTAGGGGGGAGAAGTAGGAAGGATCGGGCAGCTCGGAGGCTTTCCGGGCTAAGTGAAGACGTGTCAGCCCGACGGGGTCGACATGTCTCAGGGCATCGTGAACGCTGTGTCAGGGCATCGTAAATGGTTTCTTCTTCCGCGGACCGAGCTTGCGGCCCTTGGGTGAATACGTTCGTCCGCTCGGCTGGTAGTCCTTGGTCGGGTCTAACGTCAGGTGCCGCAGCAGCTCGCCGTCATGGGTGAGGACGCGGACATCACGGCCAGCGCGCAGGATGATCACGCGCTTGCCCTTGTGATCGGCGCCCACGCCGATGTGGTGCAGCCGTGAGC
>JBKJXT010000510.1:0-4394 GCA_046716205.1 Actinomycetota bacterium | reverse complement strand
CGCCGGCGCGCCTCTGCTGGAGACCTTCGCGCCGATGCCTGAACTGCAGGCGCACGAGGCGCGCGACGCGGTCGCAGATGGTGCATGGCTCATCGACGGCCGTGACGCGTATGCGTGGTCCGCGGCACACGCGATGGGTTCCGTCTCGATCGAGGTTCGTCCTGCGTTCGCGTCGTGGCTCGGCTGGGTGGTTCCCTTCGCGGACCCGGTCGTGTTCATCCTCGAGCCAGAACAGGTACGCGACGCCGAGGCGATGGCGCGGCGCATCGGCTACGACCGGCTGCACGGATGGCTGCGGTTCTCGTCCTGGCGGGATGCGGGCTTCGACGTTGCCGACGGAGAGGTCGTCGGCCCGCACCAAGCCGCGGAGCGTGTGGCGCAGGGTGCCGTGTTGCTCGATGTTCGTCAGCAGAGCGAGTTCGCGGCCGGCCACGTCACCGGCGCGCACCACCTGGAGCTCGGCGACATCATCGGCGGGAAGGTGCCGGGCGGCGAGGATCTGATCGCTACCTGCGGACACGGCGAGCGATCGGCGACCGCAGCGAGCTTGCTGGCGCGGACGGGTGTCAAGACCGCGAACCTGCGCGGGGGCACGAGCGCATGGCGCGCCGCGGGTCTCCCGTTCGACCGGTGAGCGCGACGCTAGAAGCGCGCCGGGGGATCCATGCGAACCTCGCGCAGTTCGCGTTGCTTGTCGGCGTCAGCGCGCTCGTCGGCGGCATGGTCGGTCAGGAACGGACCGTTCTCCCGTTGCTCGCCCGCGAGACCTTCCACGTCGCCGCATCGACGGCTCTGCTGACCTTCCTCGTCGCGTTCGGCCTCGCGAAGGCGGGCGCGAACCTGATCGCCGGCATCTGGGCGGATCGCATCGGTCGTAAACCGGTGCTCGTGGCCGGGTGGCTCGTCGGACTTCCCGTTCCGCTGCTGCTGATGTGGGCGCCGTCCTGGGGATGGGTGGTGCTCGCGAACGTCCTCCTCGGGCTGAACCAGGGGCTGGCGTGGTCGATGACGGTGACGATGAAGATCGACCTCGCCGGGCCGGCGCGACGGGGGTTGGCCATGGGACTCAACGAGTCCGCCGGCTACGGCGCGGTCGCCATCACCGCGGCGCTCACCGGCCTCATCGCCTCGCGCGCCGGACTTCGTCCCGCGCCGTTCTTCCTCGGGCTCGCGTTCGCCGGTCTGGGTCTTGGCATGTCTGCGCTGTTCGTCCGGGAGACGCGGCCGCCGGCTGCATCCGGCATCCGCGTCGAAGGGGCACGTTCCTTCCGTGACGTGTTCGTGCACGTCTCGTTCCGCGACCGGGCTGCGTCTGCGTGCACACAGGCGGGGTTCGTCAGCAACCTCAACGACGGGATGGCGTGGGGTCTGTTCCCGGTGTGGTTCGCACACGCCGGTCTGTCCGTCGCATCCATCGGGGTGCTCGCCGCGGCGTACCCGGCGGTCTGGGGCGTGGGACAGCTCCTGACGGGAGCGCTCAGCGACCGGATCGGCCGTAAGCGTCTGATCGTGTGGGGCATGCTCGTGCAGGCCGGTGGGATCGCCATGGTGGCCGGGCTGGGATCCTTCGCCGCGTGGCTCGTCGCGTCGGTGCTGCTGGGCGCGGGGACCGCGATGGTGTACCCGACGCTGCTCGCCGCGATCACCGACGTCGCCGAGCCGGCGTGGCGCGCATCCGCCGTCGGGATGTACCGGCTGTGGCGCGATACCGGGTTCGCCGCCGGAGGGATGCTCGCAGGGGTCATCGCCGCCGTCTTCGGCATCGAGGCAGCGATCTGGTCGGTCGCGGCGCTCACCGCGGCCTCGGGCATCGTCGTGGGTGTCCGGATGTACGAGACGGCGCCGAGGGCGTAAGGGCCACCCCCAATAGGCTCATGGAGCACCCCCAGCCGGGTCATGGAAGTCGACGTGCTGCCTCCTGTCGTCGACGTCTTGTATGCGGAACTACGCGCATGCGGACACAACGCAGCAGAACTGATCGCGCGGTGAGCTCGGGCCAAGTGACGGTGGCTCGGAGCTGCGGCACGCTGCCCGCATCGAGGGGCCCGTTAGTCATAACACCCAATCCCTGACCGGAAGTTCTGTGATTCGACCAGAGGTAGACGAGCCGCCCAAGCCGAAACTCTAGGGCTTCGGCCGGTCGAGGGAAGGGGAGCCCGATGAGGAGCTACCGGGTTCGTGCAGGCATCTCTGTTCTCGTTGTGCTCGCGGCGTTGCCAAGCTTCGCGGCGCGCGCGAACGTGGCCAGCATCTCCATCGAGGTGCTCTCCAACCGAGCCGACCTCGTCTCTGAGGGCGATGCCCTAGTCGAGATCACCGTGCAGGACGGCAACCCGGCCGACCTCGCGGTGGCGCTGAACGGCGCCGACATCACCTCGAGCTTCGGCGCGCGCCCGAGCGGCCGCACCATGGGGGTCGTCACCGGGATGGACCTCGGCGCGAACGAGGTCGTTGCGACGTTGCCCGGCGGTGAGGGTGCGCGCCTCACGATCATCAACCACCCGAACCAGGGCCCCGTGTTCTCCGGACCGCAGCTGACACCGTGGGTGTGCACGACCTCGACGAACGGACTCGGTAACCCGATCGATGGGCAGTGCAGCGCGCCGACGAAGATCGAGTACTTCTACCAGGCCGAGGGTTCCACGAGCTTCGCGGCGTACAACCTCGAGAACCCGCCGACCAACGTGCGGTCGATCACGACGGACCAGGGCAAGGTCGTCCCCTACATCATCCGTCAGGAGACCGGGACGCAGAACCGCGGCATCTACCGCATCGCGGTCCTGTTCGACCCTGCGAAGCCGTGGGCGCCGTGGGCACCGCAGGACGGCTGGAACCACAAGCTCTACTACCCCTTCGGCGCGAGCTGCGGGACGGCTTATTCCCAGGCGAGCGCGCAGAACGTCCAGAACGCCAGCGCGCTGTCGCAAGGATTCATGGTGGCGACGTCATCGCTGAACGTCCTCGGCAACAACTGCAACACGGTCCTGTCGGCCGAGACGGTGATGATGCTCAAGGAGAAGATCGTCGATAACTACGGTGAGGTCCGCTACACGTTCGGCACCGGAAGCTCAGGTGGCTCGATCGGCCAGAACATGGTGGCGAACTCCTACCCGGGCCTGATCCAGGGGATCACCGAAGGCGCGAACTTCGCCGACACCGTGTCGACGGGGATGGAGGTGTTCGACTGTCATCTGCTGTTCCACTACTTCACCGGGAAGTCGCAGTGGAACGCGGCCGCGATGGCTGCGGTGACCGGCAGCGGCAGCTCGGTCGGCACGTGCGCAGGCTGGGAAGCGCTGTTCGCCGCGGTTGAGAACCCGCGTGACGGCGCGGGTGTACCGGCGGACCAGGCCTACCACCCGGAGAACAACCCAGGCGGCGCGCGAGGCAGGTATGAGGACTTCGAGCGCAACGTGTGGGGTCTGCGGCCACCGGAGTTGTGGACCGCACCCGAGAAGAAGATCGGTCGCGGGTTCGCGAACGCGCTCTACGACAACGTCGGGGTGCAGTACGGCCTGGCGGCGTTGCGCGCGGGTCTCATCACCACCGAGCAGTTCGTGGACATCAACGAGAAGGTCGGTGGCTTCGACATCGACTTCAACCTGACGCCTCAGCGCGCCCAGCAGGACCCCGGCACCTCCGTCACCGCATACAAGGCCGGGCGCATCGTGGACGGCGAGTACTTGGACGAGGTGGCGATGATCGACTCCCGGGGCACGGGCAACATCGACCCGCTGCTGATCCACACGATGCATCACTCCTTCGCGCTGAAGGATCGGATCCGGAACGCGAACGGCTCGGCGGAGAACCACGTCGTGTGGCGCGGCGGTTCGCCCGCTTCGTCCTTCGACGTGATGGACTCATGGCTCGAGAAGGTCGAGGCCGACCAGCCCAACGCGTCGCTCGCGCAGAAGATCGTCGCGAACAAGCCGGCCGAGGCGACAGACATGTGCTTCGCCGCAGGCCAGCGGTACACCGACAAGGCGACGTGCGACGTGATCTGGCCGTACTACGGCGCGCCGCGCATCGTCGCGGGCGCACCGACGACCCACGACGTGCTGAAGTGCCAGCTCAAGCCGCTTGACCGCAACGACGCCGCGTACGGGGCCGTGCCGTTCCTCGACATCCAGTGGGCGCGCCTGCAGGCTGCGTTCCCCTCGGGCGTGTGCGACTTCTCCAAGGCCGCCGTCGATCGTCAGACGTCGGTTCCGTGGATGACCTACGCCGACGGTCCGGGCACTGGTCACGCGCTGCCCGCGCCTCCGGTTTCGACCCCCATGTAAGAAAGCTCCACCCCATCGATGAACGCCCTGCGAGTCTGCAGGGCGTTCATCATTTCTCCTGAGCGCGTCACGCCAGGCGACCGGCGCCGTTCGCATGCGTCAGCGCTGGAC
>JBKJXT010000509.1:0-4002 GCA_046716205.1 Actinomycetota bacterium | reverse complement strand
GCGTTGAGGTCACTATCGAAGCTCACGGTCGCCGTGCCCGTGTACAACGAGGCGGAGCGGATCGAGCCTGCCGTGAAGGAGCTGCTGGCGACGAGCTTCCCCATCGAGGTCGAGGTGATCATCGTCGACGACGGCTCTACCGACGAGACGCCGTCGCTGTTGAAGTCGCTGTCGTTGCCGCCGAACGTTCGCGTCGTGCGTCATGAGCGCAACCGCGGCAAGGGCGCGGCACTCCGAACGGCCCTGGCGGAGGCCACCGGCGACGTGTTCGTCCCCTTCGATGCCGACCTGGAGTACGACCCGGCGGATCTCGTTCGGTGCCTGCAGCCGATGCTCGACGGTGAGGGTGACGTCGTGTTCGGCACACGCGCTTTCGGCAGCCATACGTCGTTTAATTTCTGGTACGTGATGGGCAACAAGTTCATCAATCTGTGGACCAACGTCTTGTTCAACTGCTACATCTCGGATCTTGAGACCTGTTACAAGATGGTCCGTACAGATGTTCTCCGGTCCCTCGATCTGCGCTCGGACGGGTTCGATATCGAAGCGGAGACGACGGCGAAGCTGCTGCGCGCCGGACACCGCCCGTATGAGGTTCCGATCAAGTACAAGGCGCGAACACGGGCCGAGGGCAAGAAGATCAACTGGCGCGACGGTGTGATCGCCTTGTGGACGATCGCGAAGATCCGGCTCGCGCCTCGGTGAGAAGGATGACCCTTCGGCGAGGTGCTCTCCTCGCGTTGGGTGGACTGGTCGTCACCCTCGTCGCCGAGATCGGGGTGGCCCGGCGCGCGCCGCATCTCGACGGCTTCACGCGCACCGATCTCGACGGGGTCGTGGGTGAAGGCTCCGAGGCTCGCCGTATGGTCTGGCTCGGCGACTCCCTGTCGGTCGGTGTCGGAGCGAGCGGCCCCGACAAGACGCTCCCACACGTGGTGAGCCGGAAGCTCGGGGGCACGATCGACCTGACGGTGCTCGGCGCATCCGGTGCGCGCGCCTCCGACGTCATCGTGGACCAGCTCCCACTCCTTGCGGAGATGAAGCCCGACGTCGTGTTCATCGAGATCGGCTCCAACGACGTCATCCACGTCACGCCTCGGCCACGGTTCCGCTCGGAGATGGAGATGATCCTCGACTTCGTCGATGCGGTGAACCCTGCGCAGGTCGTGGTGCTGGGCGTTCCTGCGTTCGGCAGCGTGAAGCTCTTCGGTCAGCCGCTGCGGTGGTTCGCCGGCATCCAGGGCAAGTTCCTCAACGACGACGTCCGGCGCGCGGCCGAGCTGCACGGCGCCGTCTACGTGGACATCGCAGCGCACACGGGGGCAGCCATCGCGCGCGAGCCGGACCGGTTGCTCGCCTCCGACCTCTTCCACCTCTCCGACGACGGATACGAGCTGTGGGCGGACGCCGTGGTGCAGACGCTGCGATGATCCTTCCGACCCTCGTGACCTGCGGAGATAGGTCGCGAAACCCTCGACCGTCGCGGCGGTGCGCTTGACAGGGCCCTCGAACGCTCTCATCCTTGCGCCCTGTGTCCAAGCCCCTCGTGATCGTCGAGTCCCCGGCCAAAGCGCGCACCATCGCGCAGATCTTGGGCCGGGAATACGTCGTGGAGTCCTCGATCGGCCACATCCGGGACCTTCCCCGCAACGCCGCCGAGGTTCCTGCGGCGCACAAGGGCGAGTCGTGGGCGCGCATGGGGGTAGATGTCAACGACAACTTCCGTCCTTATTACATAGTGCCCGCCGAGAAGAAGAAGCAGGTCACCAAGCTCAAAGAGCTCTTGCGAGACGCCAGCGAGCTCTACCTCGCGACCGACGAAGACCGTGAGGGTGAATCGATCGCGTGGCACCTCTTCGAGGTGTTGAAGCCGAAGGTCCCGGTCAAGCGCATGGTCTTCCACGAGATCACACGTGGCGCCATCGAGGAGGCGGTGCAGCATCCCCGCGATCTCGACCAGCGGCTCGTGCAGGCGCAAGAGGCGCGCCGCATCCTGGACCGTCTCTACGGGTACGAAGTGTCCCCGGTTCTCTGGAAGAAGGTCATGCCGGGTTTGTCGGCCGGACGTGTGCAGTCCGTCGCCACCAGGATCCTTGTCGAGCGCGAACGAGCCCGGATGCGGTTCCGCGCGGCGACGTACTGGGACCTCTCCGCAACGTTCGAGTCCGATCCGCACGGCTTCACCGCGGGGCTGGTGCAGCTCGATGGGAAACGGCTTGCGACCGGCAAGGACTTCGACGAGAACGGCGTGCTCGCGAGCGAGAACGTTCGCCTGCTGGACGAGGCGGCGGCACGTGCGCTCGCCGACTCGCTCGGCGGGCAGCCCTTCAGCGTGCGCAGCGTCACCGAGAAGCCCTGGCGTCGCTCGCCGGCCGCTCCGTTCATGACGTCCACGCTCCAGCAGGAGGCGGGGCGGAAGCTTCGTTTCTCGGCGGCGCGCGCGATGCGCATCGCTCAGACGTTGTACGAGAACGGTTACATCACCTACATGCGTACGGATTCGGTCACGCTGTCGGAGACCGCGGTCGCGGCGGCCCGCGACCAAGCGGTCGAGATGTTCGGCCCCGACGCGATCCCCGACCAGCCCAGGCGGTACACCTCCAAGGTCAAGAACGCACAGGAAGCGCATGAGGCGATCCGTCCGGCCGGCGATACGTTCCGCACGCCCGCACAGGTCGAGAACGAGCTCGACAGCGACCAGTTCCGGCTCTACGACCTGATCTGGAAGCGCACGATCGCCTCGCAGATGGCGGATGCACGGGGCCAGAGCGTGCAGGTGCGCATCGGCGCGGTCTCGCGCGACGGCGCAGACGCCGAGTTCGCCGCGAGCGGCAAGACGATCACCTTCGCCGGATTCCTGCGCGCCTACGTGGAAGGCGCAGACGATCCGGAGGCGGCGCTCGATGACCAAGAGGTCGTGCTCCCTCCGCTCGCCGAGGGCGCATCGCTGATCGTCGTCGCGCTCGAGCCGAAGGGTCACGAGACGCAGCCACCGGCGCGCTACACCGAAGCGTCGCTCGTCAAGCACCTCGAAGAGCTCGGCATCGGCCGGCCCTCCACCTATGCCTCGATCATCGACACGATCGTGAACCGTGGCTACGTGTTCAAGAAGGGCACCGCGCTGATCCCGAGCTTCACGGCCTTCGGGGTTGTCGGTCTTCTCGAGAAGCACTTCAACACGCTCGTGGACTACGCGTTCACCGCACGGATGGAGGACGAGCTCGACGCGATCGCCGACGGGGAAGCGCAGGCGAACCCGTATCTGTCGAAGTTCTACTTCGGCAACGGCGAGCGGGGGCTGCACGCCATGGTGACCGAACAGCTCGGCGAGATCGACGCACGGGAAGTGAACTCCATCCCGCTCGGTGCCGACGAGGACGGCGTTGAATACGTCGTACGCGTGGGGCGCTACGGACCGTACCTGTCGGTCGGAGAACAGCGCGCGAGCGTGCCGGAGGACCTCGCGCCGGACGAGTTGACGATCGAGAAGGCCAAGGAGCTGTTGAGCGCCCCCAGCGAAACGCGCGAACTGGGCAAGGATCCCACCACCGAGCAGCCGGTCATCGCGCGAAGTGGGCGCTTCGGTCCCTACGTACAGCTGGGGGAAGCGTCCGCTGATACCAAGCCGCTGAAGACGGCCAGCCTGTTCAAGTCGATGTCTCTCGAGTCGATCACGCTGGAAGAGGCGCTGCGCCTGCTCACGTTGCCACGGGTCGTCGGTGCAACACCCGAGGGCGAGGAGATCCGCGCGCAGAACGGACGGTACGGCCCCTACGTCAGCAAGGGCACCGACAACCGCAACCTCGCCTCCGAGGAAGAGTTGTTCACCGTGACGATCGAGCGGGCGCTCGAGCTGTTCGCGCAGCCGCGGCAGCGGCGCGGCCAGCAGGCGGCAGCGGCGCCACCCTTGCGCGAGCTGGGCGCCGATCCCGTGAGCGGGAAGCCGGTGGTGGTCAAAGACGGGCGTTTCGGCCCTTACGTGACCGACGGCGAGACCAACGC
>JBKJXT010000508.1:0-3982 GCA_046716205.1 Actinomycetota bacterium | reverse complement strand
ATCCCAGCCTTCCTTGGGTGCGCTGGCAGGCCGACGGCGGAAGCCGGCGCCTGTACGGTCGCTGGTACCTCGCGTGTATCCGGACCCGAGATGCGGCCGGCACGGGGCTCGTCGAAGCTCCGTCGCAGCCAGGTGTCGAAGAGTGTGTTCGTGCTCTCGTGCTCGGCAGGACGGTCTAAGGAGGGCTGTACGGTGGCCGTGTCCGGGTGGAGAGCGGACACGGCGGCCGGGTCCTCGTTCATGTTCACGCTCCGACGCTCGAAGATGGATCGGGTCGCAGCTGTTTGACCAGGGTTCCCAGGCCCCGCGGGGCTGCAGACCCGATCCACCGAGTCTCTCCAACGATCGCGAAAGGTGTGACGATGTCGGGCTCGATGATCAGATCTTGCAGCGCAACGCTCAGACGCTCGACGCGCATCCGGCGCACGCGCAAACGCGTGCTTCTCTCGAGCCGGCTGACCGCCGGACGGCCGAAGGTTCCGAGCGAAGAGGTGCGCACCCGCAAGTCGTGCGCGAGCTGGTAAGCGGCTAAGCCCTACTTCGGCGGCATCCGCAGCGCGCCGTCGAGCCTGATCGTCTCCCCGTTCAGGAACTGGTTCTCCACGATGTGCCGCGCCAGCGCGCCGAACTCTGCCGGCTCACCCAATCGCCTCGGGTGGGGGATCTGATCGGCGAGTGCCTGGCGCGCATCCTCCGGCAACAGCGCGAGCATCGGCGTGTTCATCGTCCCCGGCGCGATCGTGCACACGCGGATCAGGCGGGCGGCCAGGTCGCGCGCGACCGGTAACGTCATGGCGACGACACCACCTTTGGATGCCGAGTAGGCCACCTGCCCGATCTGACCGTCGTACGCTGCGATCGACGCCGTGTTGATCAGCACGCCGCGCTCCCCATCGACGGGTTCCTGCTGGACCATCTGCGCCGCCGCGAGCCGCATGACGTTGAACGTGCCGATCAGGTTGATGCCGATCACCTTCGTGAACAGCTCCAGCGAGTGCGGCCCGTTCTTGTCGACCGTACGTTGCGCCCACCCCACGCCGGCGCAGCTGACCGCGACGTGAAGCGCGCCGAACTCGCTCACGGCGGTCTGCACCGCCGCGGTGACTTCCGTTTCGCTGGTGACGTCGGCTGCTGCGAACCGCACGCTGTCACCGAGTTCCTTCGCGACCGTCTCGCCCTGCGACGTCGGCAGATCGACGATCACGATGCGCGCGCCACCGGCCAGCAGCGCTTCCGCGGTCGCGCGCCCGAGACCAGACGCGCCACCGCTCACCAATGCGGTCTTGCCTTCAAGGTTCATAAACTTCACTCCTGTCAGCGAGGTGCGCGCGAGTCTATCCGGCACACGCATTACACTGCGCTGATGGTCATCGAGGTCACCGAGCAGACGTTCGCAACCGATGTGCTGCAGCGCAGCGCCGAGGTTCCCGTCGTCGTCGACTTCTGGGCATCGTGGTGCGGTCCGTGCCGCCAGCTCTCGCCGGTGCTCGAGCGCCTCGCCGAGGAAGCCGGCGCCGCGTGGATCCTTGCCACGGTCGACGTCGACGCGAACCAGAACCTGGCCGCCACATTCGGCGTGCAAGGCATCCCTGCGGTGCACGGCTTCAAGGACGGCAAGGAGGTTGCCCGATTCGTCGGGGCGCTGCCGGAGCCACAGGTCCGCGAGTGGCTCAAGCAACTCGGACCCTCCGATGCGGAGCTGCTGATCCTGGACGCGCTGGCGGCGGAGCAACGCGGCGACCTAGAGGCGGCGCGGACGGGGTTCGACACCGCCCTCAAGCACGAGCCGGGCAACGACACAGCGCGCGCCGGGCTCGAGCGCGTGTCCCTTGTGCTCCGTACCGCCGATGTAGACGTGGCCGCGCTCGACGCGCGCCTCGCGTCGGATCCATTCGATGTCGAGGCACTGATCGCGTTCGCCGATCTCGGTTTCGCCCGCGGCGAGATCGCACCCGCGAGCGCACGGCTCATCGAAGCCATCCGCACCACCACCGGCGACGACCGGGAGCGCCTGCGCGCGCACCTCGTTGCGCTGCTTGCCGCCGTACCAGGCGAGGATCCGCGTGTCGCGGTTGCGCGCCGGGAGCTCGCGGCTGCGCTGTTCTGAGCAAGGCGGATAGACTCCCGGCCATGCGTGAGCTGGAACGGCTCATCGGCGATTTCATCGCAGAACAAGCCAAGGAATTGCCCGTCCGAGCCACGTCGATGGGCATCGACGGACACGACGATCGCCTCGCCGACATGTCCGCGGACGCCATCGGGCGCCGGGAGCGCTGGCTCGACGACTGGCGCATCCGATTCGACTCGATGAAGGGGCTCGACCTCGACGAGGGCATCGATCGCGACGTCATCACCTCGACGCTGCGCAGCAGCCTGTTGTTGCTGGGCTGGGGTCAGTGGCGGCGTAATCCCGCCGCGTACATCAACCAAGGACTCGAGGGCGTCTTCTCGCTGTTCCTCCATCGTTTGCGACCCGATAACGAGCTCGTCCGCGATGCGGCAGCGCGGCTGCGTCAGATCCCCGAGGTCCTGAACGCGGCCAAGCGCAACCTCGACGCATCGATCGCCGCGCCGGTATTCATCGAGCGCGGCATCGACGCGTGCGGCGCCGCGATCGGGTACTGCCGCACGATGGTCCCGGCCGAGGTGTCCGAAGATCTACGCCCGGCGCTCGCCGAGGCGGGCGAGATCGCAGCTGCGGCGTACGAGGATTTCGCGTCGTTCCTCACGGCGTTCAAACAGCAGGCACGCGGCGACTATGCGATCGGCGCGCAGATGTACTCCGACATGCTCTGCTCGGCGGAACTCCTGAATTTCGGCGTGCGCGAGCTGCGTGAGCGAGGGCGGATGGAGTTCGAGGCGCTCTCCGAGGAGATGGCCCGCCGCGCTCGCGACCTCGGTCACACCGACGAGTGGGTCAAGGTGATCGAGACCCTGAACAGCGAGCACCCAGCCACGCCCGAGGAGATGCGCACGGTCTACGCCGAATGGACGCAGCGTGCGCGCTCCTTCCTGATCGATCGCGGTTTGGTGACGTTGCCCGAGGGCGAGGTGTGCCTGGTCGAGCCGTCGCCACCGTTCCAGCGACCGGTGATGGCGGTCGCGTCCTACCAATCGGCACCGCCGTTCAAGCCGTCGATGACGGGGTACTTCTTCGTGCCCTATCCACCCGACGGCGAGCCCGCCGAGCGCATCGCGCGCCGGATGACGGCGAACTCGTATGCCATCATCCCGACGGTGTCCGTGCACGAGGCGTACCCCGGCCATCACTGGCACCTGACGATGATGAACACCCACGCGCGTCAGGCGCGCAAGGTGTTCGGGTCGAGCTACTTCTCGGAAGGCTGGGCCCTGTACACAGAGATGATGATGCTCGACGAGGGGTTCTACGACGACCCGCGGCACGAGTTCATGGTGATGGCGGCGCGCATCTTCCGCGCGGCGCGCATCGTGGTCGATACGAGCTTGCACATCGGCGACATGAGCGTTGAAGAGGCCGAGCATTTCATGACGAGCAAGTGCGGCCTTCCCGAGCCGACCGCGCGTGCCGAGGTCGGCCGCTACTGCACCTGGCCGACGCAAGCCTCGAGCTATCTGACCGGGTGCCTGGAGGTCGAGCGGATGCGCCGCCGGTGGTTCGCCGAAGGACGCGGCGATCTGCGCGCGTTCCACGATCGCATCACGTCCTCCGGGTCACTGCCGCTCGCACTCGCCGAGCGCGCGTTGTTCAGCAGCAGCTAGCGGTCGATCCGGTCGGCGCGCACGACGCGTCGTCACATACGCCCTGCGTCGGAGCGTCGGCCAGCACGGTGTAGTACTCCCACGGCGCGCCGTCGGGGTCGGAGACCCACACCTTGTCCTGCACTGCGTAGCAGCAGTCGCCTTGTTCGGTGCGCGTCTCCATGTCGGTTGCGAGTCGCGCGGTGGCGTCGCGGACCTACTCGACAGAGGCTGTGACTTATACACATCACCGAGCCCACGA
>JBKJXT010000507.1:0-7113 GCA_046716205.1 Actinomycetota bacterium | reverse complement strand
AAGCCATGGTTCGTCAGCCGGTTGCGCAGGCTGGAAGACCTTTGCGTGGCTCGCGGCGTAAGCGCGGACGCACTGACCCTCGCCGCGGTGGGGCTCAGCATCGCAACCGGCGCATCCATCGCGGCAGGGGGGCTGCTCGACGTGCCGTCGCTGTGGCTGGCGGTTCCACCGTTGGTGGTCGCGCGCCTGGCTCTCAACGCCCTCGACGGCTCCGTGGCGCGCCGCACGAAAAGCGTGCGGCCGTTCGGGACCGCGCTCAACGAGGTCGGCGACCGACTCTCTGACGCTGCGGTGATCGGCGCGGCGGCGTTCGTTGTTCCTCCCGTGCTCGCCGTCGGCGCAACGGGGGCTGCGTTCCTCGCCTCGTCCGCGGGCGTGATGGCGCTCGCGCTGACCGGTCGTCGTGACTGCGCCGGCCCGATGGGCAAGGCGGATCGCGCGATGGTGCTGGCGCTGGGCGCGCCTGCGGCAGTGCTCCTCGGTCCGGGCGCGCTCACGGTGGCGGTCTCGCTGATCCTCGCCGGTTCACTCCTCACCGCGGTCGTGCGCCTGCGCAGGTTGCGCGTCGAGCTCGGCGCGCGCGGTCAGTTCGCGATCGTCGAGACGCTGATCCCCGTGCACGGCCCAGCCGAGATCGAGGAGGAGATGCTGTATGCAGTCGGGCGCTGAGGAACTGTTCGCGCCGGCCGCGCAGCGCGTGGCGCTCGCCCTCGGGGGTGGCCTGGGCGCGATCGTGCTCGTGGAACGCCACCATCTCCGCGAGCTCGTCGGCCGGGTGCTGTTCGTCCGCTGGCGCACGTGGGCGATCACCGCGCCGATCTTCGGTATCGCCGTCATGTGGTCGATCTGGAGCGCCGTCGCGTTCGCGTGTGCGCTGTCATTGCAGGGACTGCGTGAGTATGCACGACTCGTCGACCTGCCGCGTCAGCACCGGATCGGTCTCTACGCAGCGGGCATCGCGAGCGCGCCGGTAGCTGCGCTGTCGCTCACCTTCTGGCGAGGGATGCCGCCCATCCTGCTGCTGGCGGCGACGATCGTTCCCTTGGTGCAGCAGGACGTGCGCCGCGGGGCGCGGGATCTCGCTTATGCCGCGCTCGGTTTCGCGTACATCCCGTGGCTGCTGACCTACTTCATCCTGATCCGGGAACACGTGGAGGGTGGCCCAGGGTTGCTGCTCGCGCTCGGAACCGCGATCGCGATCAGCGACGTGTGTGCCTTCGTTGCGGGCCGCGCCGCCGGACGGCGCGCCCTGGCGCCCGCGCTGAGCCCGGCGAAGACGGTCGAAGGTGTGGTCGGCAATGTGATCGGCGCCGCGGCCGGGATCGCGCTGATGAGCTTCGCGCTCCCGCCGATGGGTTTGGTCGCGCAGGTTGCCCTTGTGTTGGCGGTCGCGTTCGGGTGCGTGTGGGGCGATCTGTTCGAGTCGTTGCTCAAGCGTCAGTTCGGCGCGAAGGACACCGGCTCTTGGTTGCCCGGCTTCGGCGGTCTGCTGGATCGCATCGACTCGATGCTGATCGTGCTGCCGCTCGCTTACACCGTCATGGTGCTGGTGCAGCGATGAACACCGCTGTCGAACCTCGGGACGACATCGTCGATGCCGCGTGGAGGCATGAGCGCCTGCTGTTCAGCCGCGGGGCGCGCGTGGTGCGAGCCGTGCTGCGCTGGGTCGTGGTGCTGCCGGTGATCCGGTGGTTCTGCGCACCGTTGCTGGCACGTGGCAGCGCCCGCGTGCCGTCGGGTCCGGTCGTGTTCGCCGCGAACCACGCGAGCCACGCCGACACGCTCGCTTTGCTTGCCGCATTGCCGCGTCATGCCCGCGCGCGCACGAGGCCGGCCGCCGCGCAGGACTACTTCTTCTCGACATCGCGCCGGGGTGCAGCCGTCTCGATCGCGCTGGGTGCGTTCCCGTTCCCGAGGCGCGGGCCGGTCGGTCTTGCGCGCGCGGCGAAGGTGCTCGAGCGGGGTGACAACATCGTGTTGTTCCCCGAAGGCACGCGTTCGGCCGCCGGCCAGATGGGGGCTTTCAAGCCCGGGGTGGGCATCCTCGCCTGCGCCGGCGCGACGGTTGTCCCCGTCGGCATCTCCGGAACGGCCGAGGTGATCCGCAAGAACGCGCGGCTGCCCAGGCGCGCGCCCGTCTCGATCGAGTTCGGCGCGCCGTTGCAGCTCCAGCACATGAGCGTCGAGGGCGCCACCGCCACGATCGAGAAGGCCGTTGGCAGGTGCGCGGCGCGCGCGGCGCTCGCGCGCCCGTCGCGCCGACGACCGTCCTACGAGCGCGCACGCGCGTTCGCCTCGTCGCGCGCGGCGCTCGCGCTGGTGTTCTGCTGGGGGGTCGCAGAGGCGCTTGCGTGGCCGATCGTGCCGGACGTCGCGGTCGCCTTGCTGGCGGCCGCCGCGCCGAGGCGGTTCGTGAAGCTCGCCGCGGCGGCGATCGCCGGCAGCCTGTGTGGCGGTGCGATCGCGTGGAAGATCGGACCATCCTTCCTCGGTGCGCTTCCGTTGGTCACCGACCGGATGAGCGAGCAGGCAGCGACATGGCTTGCCGTTGAAGGAGCCGACGCGGTCGCGCGCCAGCCGTGGTCGGGCGTGCCGTTCAAGGCCTTCGCCTACCAGGCGAGCGAGCACAGCGCGCTGGCTTCGTTCCTTGGGGAGACCTTCATCGCGCGCGGGCTGCGCTTCCTGGAGGTCGGCGCCGTGTTCGCGATGGTGGGGATCCTCGCCCGACGGATCGCGCCGCGCTTGTACGGAGCATTCGCGATCGGCGTCCTGGCGTTCTTCTTCATCGGACTCGGCCGGGTGGTCGCGGCGTGGTCTTGAGCGAAGAACGACTCGCGAGCCGGCGCACGTGGACCGCGTTCTCCGTTGCCGCGATGCTCTCGGGCGCTGCGTGGATGCTGTTCGGCGCCTGGCCGAACCACTCGGATGGTGGATGGCGATGGGTCCTGCCATTCATCGTCGCGCTCGCGGGGGTGGCCTTCCTGGTCGGCCTGGTCTTCCCGGCAGCGGTCACGGCGATGGGCCGTGGCTTGATCGTCGGGCCCGTCGTGTTGGCGATGTGGACTACCGACCGCGGAGACGGCGACGGACTGTGGGGATTGATGCTTCCGTTCGTCGGCGTTCTCGCGTTCTACGTCCGGCCCGTAGGCTGGTTGGCGGCGCGGCTCTCTGTCGGGATCGCGCGTGGGGTACCCGTGCGCGCCGGCCGACGGGTCCTCGAGCGTGATGGCGCTCTCACGGCGGTGATCGCCGGGATCACATCGGTCTTCCTCGTCATCACCTTCATGTTGTGGCCGAGGCCGTGGGCAGATCTCGAGCGAACGCTCGATCGTCTCCAGCAACCGCCGGGGGTCCTCATGGTCGGCAGACATCGCACCGGCAGGTGGCTCGAGTCTGCCGGTGCGGGCGCGAGCTACACGTTCCCCCGCGAGGTGACATGCGCTCAAGCAAGACGGGCGCTGGAACGGTGGACGGGCGGTCCCGTGCGGGAGGTTCGCGACGCCGGGTGGCAGCCGGACGGCTCCTGCCACTTCCGGGGCGTGATCGGGTCGAGGCGTTCTATCAGCGCGATCGTCGATCCGACGGAGTCGCGCGTCCTGCGGGTCTATGTCTGATGAGCCGGGCGCGCCTGCTCCGTGCGTTCGACCGTCCGGAGGTTACCCTTCCATGATCGGCGACTATCGGAAGTCTCTCGAGACCTGGCGCGAGGCAGGGCTCATCTCCGACGACCAGGTCGCCGGTATCGAGGCATTCGAATCCGAGCGCGCGCGGGCCGCCGGGCCGCAGATCCCCGCGATCGTCGAGGTGCTGATCTACCTCGGCGTCAGCGCCGTCGTCGGCTCGCTCCTTGCGCTGCTCTCCAACGCGTGGGAGGACCTCGGCGCGCCCACGCGGTCGGTCGTGCTGGCGGTGTTCGCGCTCGCCGGAGGTATGGCCGGCACCGCGCTGCGAGGCAAGGGCAACACGCCGCTCACCCGTGCCTCGATGATCCTGTGGATCGTTTCCGTCGGCTTCGCGTGGGGCGCGGGCGCGGTGCTCGCCGATGTCGAAGGCGAGGCGTCTGGCGGCGCCCGGATCTTCGTTGCAGGATCGCCTGCGACCTTGCTCGCCGTCGTGTATTACGCCTTCGAGCGGCGCGCTCTGATGTTCCTCGCCGTGGTCGGGAGCGTGATGGTCGAGGCGTTCGCGCTCCAGGATGCGGTCCTTCTGCAGGAGACCGAAACCTCTGCAGGCATCCTGATGGTCGCCCTCGGGGTCATCACCTGGGTGATCCTGGGGACCGGCGCGATCCTGCCGCGATGGCTCGGCGAGGTGGTCGCCTCTTTCCTGGTCGCGCTGGGGTTCTTCGTCCCCTCGTTCCAGGACAGCGGCACCTGGGCGGAGGTCCTCGGTCTGGGTGTCACGGCGGCGATGCTGTGGCTGTCGATCCAGCGGCGTTCCACGGCGCTTCTTGCGGTGGGCTCGGTCGCGCTCTTCGGCTTCATCACCAAGATCATCTTCGAGCACGTCGCGGACACCCTCGGCGCGCCCCTAGCCCTGCTGTTGACCGGCGCTGCGCTGATCGGGACCGCGGTGATGATGACGAAGTTGCGCCCCCGGATCCGCTGAAAAGCGCCTTCCTCCGCGGGTAGGCTCACACTCGCCGTTACGATTCCCGGAGGTCTCCATGCTTATCTCTTCCGTGCACGCGCGCGAGGTTCTCGATTCGCGCGGGAACCCCACCGTCGAGGTGGACGTCGTCCTCGAGGACGGCGCGTACGGGCGCGCCATCGTCCCCTCCGGCGCCTCGACCGGCGCGCACGAAGCCCTGGAGCTGCGCGACGGTGACCCCAAGCGCTACCTCGGCAAGGGAACGCTGTCGGCGGTGCGCAACGTCAACGCCAGGATCGCGGAGCTAATGGTCGGGCGCGACGCGCACGATCAGCGCGCCCTCGACCAAGCGATGCTGGATCTGGACGGCACCGCGAACAAGTCGGAGCTCGGCGCGAACGCGACCCTCGGCGTCTCGCTGGCGGCGGCGAAGGCGGCTGCGATGTCCTCGGACCTGCCGCTGTTCCGCTACCTCGGCGGGCCGAACGCGCACGTGCTGCCGGTGCCGTGCATGAACGTGCTCAACGGCGGCGCGCACGCCGACAACTCCGTCGATTGCCAGGAGTTCATGATCGTGCCGGTGGGCGCGGCCTCCTTCTCCGAGTCGCTGCGGTGGGGGAGCGAGGTCTTCCACACGCTGCGCGGCGTGTTGAAGGCGCGAGGCCTGTCCACGGGTGTCGGCGACGAGGGCGGCTTCGCGCCCGACCTTGCGACCAACGACGAGGCGATCGAGCTTTTGGTCGAAGCGATCCGTCAAGCCGGCTACGAACCCGGAGCAGAGATCGCGCTGGCGCTCGACGTCGCCGCGACCGAGTTGTTCGACGAAGGCACCTACGAGTTCCCGGGTGAAGGCAAGACGTTCGACGCGAGCGCGCTCGCCGAGCGGTACGCGGACTGGTGCGCGCGGTTCCCCATCCTGTCGATCGAGGACGGCTTCAGCGAGGACGACTGGGACGGATGGAAGCTCGCCACGCAACGTCTCGGCGCGACGACCCAGCTGGTGGGCGACGACCTGTTCGTGACGAACCCCGACCGCCTCGGGCGCGGCGTATCGGAGGGCATCGCGAACGCGATCCTGATCAAGGTCAACCAGATCGGCACGCTCACCGAGACGCTGGACGTGATCGAGCTCGCGACGCGTAACGGGTACCGCTGCATGATGAGCCACCGGTCCGGCGAGAGTGAGGACGCAACGATCGCCGACCTGGCGGTTGCCACCGGTGTCGGGCAGATCAAGGCCGGCGCACCGAACCGTGCCGACCGCACGGCCAAGTACAACCAACTGCTGCGCATCGAGGAGACGATCGGCGACGGCGCGCGCTACGCCGGTGCGGGAGCGTTCCTGCGGTGAGCCGCGCGCGCCACACTGCGAAGGAGCGCGAACGCTCGCGCAAGGCCGGCACCCGTCCTGCGCGACGGTTGCTGACGCATCGCGGCGTGGTGTTCGCGCTCGTGCTCACCGGCTTGCTGTTTTCCAGCGTGTATCCGATGCGGCGATACTTCGCCGTGCGCACCTCCATCGCGGCCTCGCAGCAAGAGGAGCGAGCGCTCGATCGCGAGGCAGCGGAGCTCGCTGCACAGAAGCAACGCCTGCTGACCGATGCGGCGATCGAGGAGATCGCGCGCACCGATCTTGGCATGGTTCGCGTCGGTGAGGTGCCGTTCGCGGTCGTGCAGCCCGGGCGCGCCGCGCGCGTGAAGTCTCCGCCTGTGCTCGAAGAGGCGCAACAGCAGTCGGGCGCCTCCCTCTGGTCCTCGATCGTGAAGACGTTGCGCAGGGCCACGCGCGCGCTGCGCTGACGCCTCGCAGCCCTTGAGCCGGACCGCATGCCAGCCGATACCACCCATTGACCCGCCTGAAAGGCCGCGCGTAGCATGGGCGGAATTCCGACATCAGGTCGGGATACGTTGAACGAAAGGGGATCGGTCCCATATATGCCAGTTGAAGTAGGAGCCATCGTGGAAGGGCAGGTCGTGCGGCTCGCTCCGTACGGCGCGTTCATCCAGCTCGCCACGGGCGAGACGGGCCTCGTGCACATCAGCGAGGTCGACCGGAACTTCGTCCGGGAGATCACCGACCATCTCCGTGAGAACGACACCGTCACCGTCAAAGTGGTGGGCATCAAGGAGGGCGGCAAGATCGATCTCTCGATCAAGCAGGCGGCTCCTGACTGGAGTGCCGAGGCGCCTCGTCGCCGCGGCGGGCACGACCCCGAGTTCGAGCAGAAGCTCAAGCGCTTCATGAAGCAGTCGGAAGAGAACCTCGTGGATTGGCGCCGTCAGCGCGAGTCGAAGCGAGGTTGAGCGAGCCACCCGCGCGCCATGTGCAGCGCGGGAGGGAGGGATGGGAGGCCGCCGCAAGGCGGCTTCCTTGTTTGTATGGTGGCGCGCGATGCGACGGATCCCGTTCCCGGGCGCGCCGGCGGCCGACGATGAGCGCGCGATCGTTGCCGCGCAGATCGGGCGCGACCCGCGCGGCGACATCGCCGTGTCCGGCGTCTGCCCGTACGGACTGCCCGGCGT
>JBKJXT010000506.1:0-6213 GCA_046716205.1 Actinomycetota bacterium | reverse complement strand
CGGCGGTGAGGTGCTCGAAGTTGTCCAGGACGAGCAACATGTTCTTGTCACGAAGGTGATGGGTCACGTTGTCGATCGCCGAGCGTCCCGGCACCGGTGGGAGCTCGAGCGCTGCCTCGATCGCGTCGGGCACACCAGAGGTATCGCTCACCGCCGCAAGGTGGGCGACGAACACGCCGTGGGCGAACAGGTCCAGCTGCGCGCGCGCGACGTGCGTTGCCAGTCTCGTCTTCCCCGTCCCGCCGGGCCCGGTCAACGTCACGAGCCGAACGTCGGGACGTGCGAGCGATCGCGCTATCTCCCGCACGTCCCGATCGCGGCCGAACAGCGTTGTGACCTCTGCCGGCAGATTCGTCGGACTGCCGAGGGTCTTCAGGGGCGGGAAGTCGGCCGGCAACCCCTCGATCACCAGTTGGTAGAGGTGCTCGGGGTCGGCCAGATCCTTGAGCCGGTGGTTGCCGAGATCGCGCGTCGACACCCCTTCGGGGAGGACGGCGCATAGATCCGCGGTCTCGCGCGAGACGAGGACCTGACCGCCGTAGCCGGCCGACGCTATGCGGGCTGCGCGGTGGACATCGATGCCGAAGTAGTCGCCACCGACGACCACCGGCTCGCCGGTGTGGATGCCGACCCGCATGCGAACCGCGGCTCCGTCGGGCCACTGTTGGGCGGACAGCTCTCGCTGGGCCTCGACCACCGCTGTGAGCGCGTCCGACGGCCGGCCGAACGCGACGAAGAAGGAGTCACCCTCGGTCCCGTGTTCGTGTCCCCCATGACGGTCGATCGCGGCGCGCACGATGCGTCGATGCTCGCCCACCACGCCGGGATAGCGATTGCCGAGCGCCTGAAGCAACTTGGTCGACCCCTCGATGTCGGTGAACACGAGGGTGACGATCCCCGTCGGAGGGGCAGATCCAACAGCCACAGGCTGATGCTAACCGCTGCACCTTCGGCACCTTTCTTCTTGACAATCGATTCCGCGATCGGGTCCATGGACAGAGTGAAGGCCAAGAGGAGCTGGCCCAGGCCAGGAAATCCTGCCGTACTCGGCGTGGGGCTTGAACGAGACGCCGGCATTCGGAGAGGCGTTAGCGACGCGGTCAGCACCGGCTCGGTGTTTGAGCCATGTTCGTCTCAGAGCCAGGTGATCGTCAGCTGGCAGCGACACGAGCGACTTGGAGCAAGGCGGGCGGCATGGGGTGACGAAGTCGCCAAGTGATCGCCATGGGCCTGTTTCCTTCGTGCGAGACGTAGTCCGCTGGCCCCAAGAACGTGTAGGGCATCGTTCCAAGGACATCCTTGTTTCGTTCGCGCACGAACAGCAATACGTGGGAACCCAAGCTCTTATGGTTTACGTAGCGCTGACCAACCGACGAGGTCTCGCTCGTCTTGTTCTGTGACTCCCAGTGAAACAGGTCGGAGGAGATCGCGTAGTCGCGGTACCTCGTCGAGGGGGAGAACCGAGTCTCCGATTTCTCGAGCGTCACAAAGAACATGTCCGACGCCGTAGCTTCATTCCACAGAACACCTTCTCGCAGCGGTCGCGGTTCCTCAGCTGTCGATGCTCCCATGGCGGACATCACCTCATCGAGCGTGTATCTCGCGTGAACGTGGAGAGGCACGTTAAGAGGTTCTACCAAAGGCACGGTGACGCTTCGGGCGCGATCCTCCAGAAGTCGAAGGACTTCGACCATTTCTTCGCGGATGATTCCGTTCCGCCACAGTCTCTCGATTGAACGTTCCAGCGTCGGCTCACGGTGCTTCGCACCCCAGATCAGAAAGTGCAGCATGGTAACGAGGCGACGGTCACGAATACCCATCGCTTCCACGTCCACGTTCCTTCGGCTAAGCCATTCGATCCACTTCCCCGTACGCTCGGGATCGTCCACGTGGGCAATTCCACTAAGGCCGTCGCTCAGTGCGTCCTCGTCTTGGTCTACTGGACGGTCTTCTAGACCAGCATCCCGTCGAAGCCTTGTCCAGGATCCGCGACGGTAAATGTCTTCGAACGTGACGTCTCCGAGAGCTAGGAACTCGGCGAGCGAAGCCGACCCCGCTTCGCGTAGTTCGCGCGCGAGGTCCCTAAATGACACCCTCAGAGACCCTGCAACACTCGCAAGAATCGTGTTTTGCGCTACGCGATCCAGCTCAATGTGACAGCCGCCAGGCAAGAACGGAAATCCAGCCGCAATATTCGCCGAGAGCTCCTTTGGAGTGTCGCCCGTGAGCGCGCTGTAGCGCAGGTCGAACCTGAAGCGCCGGTGCTGTTGCCCTATGAAGTCGAAGACCGTTAGACATGCCTTGCCCTCGACACGTCGTAGCCCCCTACCAAGTTGCTGCAGAAACACCGTCGCGCTCTCTGTCGGCCTTAAGAGCAGGACCGTGTCGATCTCCGGGACATCAACCCCTTCGTTGAAGAGATCAACCGCGAACACGGTCCGAAGATGTCCGTCTCGCAACTTTCTGAGCGCCAGCTCTCTCTCGTCCGTGGGCGTGTTCGCAGAAACGGCGACCGACGGTAACCCGGCTTCACTGAACCGCTGCGCCATGTACTTGGCGTGCTCGACACTGACGCAAAAGCCCAACGCCCGCATCGTGGCTGCATCTCCGTATTTCCCAATCGCCTCGAGCACCTTGTTTACGCGCGCGTCATTTCCCGTGTACAGACGGTCAAGATCCGCAGGCTGATACCCCCCGCGCTTCCACTCCAGTTGACTCAAGTCGACATCGTCCGACACCCCGAAGTAGTGAAAAGGGCAAAGGATTCCTTCGTCGAGCGCATCCCAAAGCCGGAGCTCGCTGGCAAACCGGCCATCGAACCATTCAGTGACGCTACGGCCATCCGTTCTCTCGGGGGTGGCAGTTAGGCCGAGGAGCATCCGCGGTCGGACATGATTCAGGAGTCGCTGATACGTCGACGCCGCGGCATGATGGAATTCATCGACGATGACAACATCGAAGCGGGTCGGGTCCAACGTATCGAGGTCAATAGTTGCCAGAGACTGAATCGAAGCGAAAACGTGACGCCACTGATCAGGGCGCTGGCCGTCCACATACAGTTCACCAAAGCTTCCATCGCGAAGGACGTTCCGGAACGTGTGCAAGCTCTGCTTCAAAATCTCGCGCCGATGGGCTATGAACAGAAGAGACACGTTGGGGAATTGCTGACGAAGGCGCTTATAGTCCAACGCCGCAATCACAGTCTTTCCTGTCCCCGTTGCGGCGACAACAAGATTGCGCCATCGATTGTGTCTCGTTCGCTCTGCCTCTAGATCGTCGAGGATCCGCTGCTGATGTGGCCGTGGATGCACATCGAAGTACGCGAGAGGAGCCTCCGCCACCCGCATCGATTGCGCGCCGATCGCGTGATCAAAGCGTGCTGCATCTCGGGTGGGGTTCCAACGTTCGAAACTGTCACTGTTCCAGTAGGTTTCGAAGGTCGCCCGGAACTTCGCGAAGATGTCGGGGGCGTCCTGCTGCGAGAGCCGAACGTTCCATTCCAGGCCATCGATCATGGCTGCCCGGGACAAGTTTGATGATCCGATATAGGCGGTTGAGAATCGCGTCGCTCTCTCGAAAAGCCACGCCTTGGCGTGCAGCCTCGTTGAGTCGACTTCGTAGCTGATTTTCAGCTCTGCCCCCATACCCACGAGATCATCGATCGCGCGACGTTCGGTTGCCCCCATATAGGTCGTCGTCAGAACTCTGAGGCGCCCGCCGCGGTCGAGGAAACGCTTCAGTTGCTCTCTTATGGTCCGGACTCCGTACCACTTGATGAATGCACAGAGAAGGTCAACGGAGTCAGCCGACTCTAACTCGTGCGCAACCTCTGTTCCGACCGACGGTTCGCCGGGGCCGTTCACCAGCAACGCGCTCTGCCCGAGTGGGATGGTAGGACGAATGAGTTTGCTCTCCCCTCCCAGGCCCTGCCGTACGACAGCAACCAAGACGCGGGCGGGAAGCTCGATCTCGTCATCGACCGAGATCGACTCGCCTTCAGATGCGAGCAGTTGGATCACCCGGTTGCAGATCTCGATCTGTCGCTCAAGCCGATCTGCCTGAGGAAGACCATGGAGAATTGATCGAACGAGTTCCTGGAGGTACTTCGCTAGCGCGACATGCGAGTCGGCGCTCTCGGCCAGCTCAAACTGTGCCGATAAGTCCGACCGGGAAGCAAGGGCAGAGGAAAGACGCCGAGTCATCACCGCGTCGTAGAGCCCTTCGGAGACCGTCATAGAGGCGAGACTCTATCGCGTCAAAGCCACTTTCCCGATCCTCCCCATTACCAGAGAACTGCTGGGAACTGCTGAAGGTCAGAAACAGATCGGCGGATGTCTCGAGAGGTCCGAGCATTCACTCAGACCAAGCCGCGGCGTCTATCTAGAGGCCCAACTTCAGTTGCTCGACAGAGTTTTCAGGGTCAGTCTCTTTCGCCTCCGGCGCGGCGCGCACCGCGTCGGCTGCGTTCTCTACCGCGATCCCTCCGCGACTCACCAGCGCGCCGTTCCCGTCGCCACCGCCTTCACCGACCCACACGGCCACCGTTCCGTATCCCTTCTCCATCGCTTCCACCGCGCCAGCCCACGTCCCGCCCTTGTTGTGGTCCGCGGCGATCACCACCGTTACCCGCGACAGCGCGTAGATGATCTTGTTCCTTCCCATGGCGCCCCCGACCGAGAACCCGGTCGTCGGCGCGTACGGGGTCGCGAGGCACAGCTTCCCCTCCGAGATCGCGCGCCGCACGTCCGGCGTGCGCAGCACTTTCGCCAGCGAATCCGCAGGGATCCCTACCACGGTTCCCTCGGCCTCCAGCGCCGCGCCCATCGCGATCTGATCGACGCCGCGAGCAACGCCGGAGATCACCGATAGACCCTCGCTCACCGCTTCGCGCGCGATCGTCCGGCACGCCTCTTGCCCCTCGCGTGCCACGTTCCTCGATCCAACGATCCCGACGCCGTCGGTCGCCATGAGGCTGAGGTCCCCCACCGCATGCAGCAGCGGGGGCGCTGCTCGACCCAGTCTCTCGGTCAGCCGCGACGGGTATTCCTTGTCGAACGGCGTCAGCGCCTTGATCCCCGATTGCTCGAGCTTCTCTAGTTCGAATGCCAACGCCGTCCCACCCTCGAGCAGCGCGGCGATGCGCTCCGCGTCATGCACGCGCACACCAGAGCGCGACGCGACCTCGCGCGCCGCGACACCCAGCAGCGCAGATGGATCCGGGTTCTGCTCGATCAGCTCCCAGTACTCTCGCGCGGTCAGCGGATCTTCGTCGCGCTTGATGACGTGCGAGGTGAGCAGGATCGACGCGAGCGACTGGTCGCTGTGCGCCCTCACGAGCTCACCGCGGAGGCGAGAGCGAACGGGAACACGGGCCCTGATCCGGCTTCCCGCAGCGCCACGCCGATGACGGTCATCGTCCACCGCGAATCGAACAGATCGTCCACGAGGAGAACCGGCCCGTCGGGAACATCGCCCCGGACCTCGAATGCCTCTGAAACGTTGCGGAACTGCTGCACGCTGTTCTCCATCTCCTTCTGCGGTCTATTCTCTCGCACTTTGCCGACCACGTCATGGACCGGGATCCGAAGCGCCTTCCCCAGTCGCCGCGCCAGGTCGGCCACTAGCTCGCTACGCGACAGGCTCGGTACGAACGAGATCCACGTCGGCCGTGGTCCCGGCCGCCACTCCTTGAACAGCTTCACCGACGCGGCAACGAGTTCGTCGGAGAACGAACCGGTCTCGTACTTACCCTTGGTGACGAGCTCGCTCCAACCGCCGTCGCCTAACTGACACAGTGCTCGCCCGCTCTCCAGCCGGAGATCCAGAGGGATCTCACCGGACCACACATCGATGCCCGGCCACCGTTTGCGCGGTTCGATCGTGATCGCTCGATGCCGGATGAATTCCGTCGCTCTCAACACGAGTTCGTGATCCAGAGGGATCTCCAGGCTCGCGCCGCTGCAGTTCATGCAGATCCCACACGGCTCGGCCGCCGGGTCGTCGAGCTGCTCGCGCAGGAACTGCATCAGGCATCCATCGGTCGACGCATAGTCACGCATCACGTCTTGTTCGGCGCGCCGAGCAGCGGTCACGCCCTCGACCCGTTCGGTTGGATACGTCCACGGCGCGAGCGTTCGTTGGTACCTGGTCCCGACGCGTTCGACCGCGCCGTCGACATCAAGGATCTTCATCATCTGTTCCAGGCGTCCGTGA
>JBKJXT010000505.1:0-3546 GCA_046716205.1 Actinomycetota bacterium | reverse complement strand
CCCCGCACCATGTAGTAGTACGACATCGGCACCATGACGACGTCCGCGCCGGCCACACGGGCGAGCATGTCGTCCTTCATCCGCGTCAAGAGGCCTTCGAACTCGGCGCGCGCGGTTTCGTCGGTCTGGTGGTTGTCGGAGACCTCGAACCAACGCATGTCCGTCCAGTGGTCGGCGACGACGTTGACGAGCTCGTAGGGGATCCCTTGATCCTTCATCATCGCGGCGATGTACAACAGGCCATACTCCGGCGTGACGATCGCGCGGTCGCGGTATCCCTTCCAGTAGGGCTCCCAGCTCGGATACGGCCGCCGCTCGAGGAACGCGAACGCGAACGTGTCGGAAACGAGGACCGTACGAAGGGTCATCCGCATGCTCCTTGTGAGGCTGGCATCGACCGGCGGAGTCTATGGGCGGGATGCCTGAAATCACCAACACGTCGGTACCCGCGACCTCGGGTAGAGTCGCGCGCCGTGCGTGTCGTCGTTGCTCCCGACAAGTTCAAAGGTTGCCTGACCGCTGCTGAGGCGGCGCAGGCGATGGCGCGCGGGCTGCGTGCGGCTGGCGCGGACGTCGACATCGCGCCGGTGGCAGACGGCGGTGAGGGAACCCTCGACGCGCTGGTCGCTGCATGCGGCGGCCACGTCATGGGTGTGATCGCCCGCGGGCCGATGGGTCTGCCGGTGCGCGCGCACCTGGCGCGCCTGGACGACGGCACCGGAGTGGTGGAGCTCGCGCAGGCCAGCGGTCTGGTTCTGGTGCCCGAGGCGGAGCGTGACCCGATGCGTGCGCACACATTCGGCACCGGCGAGATGATCAAGGGCGCGCTGGCGCGCAGACCGGCGCGCGTGGTGATCGCCCTCGGTGGGAGCGCGACGATCGACGGTGGGATCGGTTTGGCGCGCGCGCTGGGCGTGCGCTTCCTCGACGCGGACGGCGCGAACGTCGGTGACGGCGGTGCGGGGATGATCCAGGTCGCCTCGATCGATGCGGAGCGCCTCGATGCGCGATGGAGCGCGGTCACGGTGGACGGCGCGGCGGACGTCACGACGCTTCTCGCGGACGCGGCTCCGACGTTCGGGCCCCAGAAAGGGGCGACGCCGGAGATGATCGAGCAGCTCATGGCTGGACTGGATCGGCTCGGGACCATCATCGAACGCGATCTCGGTGTCGCGGTGTCCCAGCTGCCGGGAGGCGGCGCGGCCGGAGGATGCGGGGCGATGCTCGCCGGACTCGGCGCGCGCCTGCGGCCGGGGGCCGAGGTCGTGTTCGAAGCCATCGGGCTCACCGAGCGCATCCGCGATGCCGACTTGGTGGTCACCGGCGAGGGCCGGCTCGACGAGCAGACTTCGATGGGCAAGGCGCCGTACGCGGTCGCGCGCCTGGCTGCTGAGGCCGGCGTGCCCTGTGTCGCGCTGGTCGGGGAGGTGGTGGACCGGCCGGAAGTGTTCGCGGAGATACGATCGCTGCTCGAATACATGAACGGTGACCGGGATGAAGCGATGACGCGCGCAGCCGCAGGGCTGCAGGCCCTGGGGGCGCGCCTGGCCTCGGACCGCAGACGCGCATGAGTACCGCTCGCGAGCGGGTTGAGGCCGCGGCGGTACAGCTCGGGCTACCGCCCCTGGCGGTCCGCGAGTTCCCCGAGGGGACGAGGACCGCAGAGGATGCCGCTCGGGCGGTGGGCTGCGACGTCGCCCAGATCGTGAAGTCGCTGGTCTTCATGGCCGACGGCGAGCCGGTGCTCGCCTACATCAGCGGAGCGCATCGCCTCGACACGGCCAAGCTTGCCCGGGCGGCCGGCGCGACCGAGGTCCGGCGCGCTACGGCCGAAGAGGCGCGAGAGGCGACCGGATACGCGATCGGGGGGACCCCTCCGTTCGGCCATACCGCCGAACTGCGGTTGTTCCTGGATGAAACCCTCAAGTCCCACCAACAGGTGTGGTGCGCGGCAGGGACCCCGACCACGGTCTTTCCCATCGAGCCGGAGGCCCTGCTCAAGGCCACGGGGGCTCAGACCGACAACCTGCACGAGGAGCCGTCCCGGCCGGTATAATCCGGTCGAAACCCGAGCCCAACCAGGGAGAGAACCTGATGGAAGCCACTACCACTACTCCGACCAGCGCTCCGTCGACCGGTATCGCGTTGTCTGCCGAGGCTGCCAACAAGGTGACCGAGCTGCTGTCCCGCGAGGCTTCTGAGTCGCCCCTTGCCCTGCGCGTGGCGGTTCAGCCCGGCGGATGCAGCGGTCTGCGGTACGCGCTGTACTTCGACGACCAGATCAAGGACTCCGACCAAGTCTCCGACTTCGACGGTGTGAAGGTCGTCGTCGACAAGATGAGCATCCCGTACCTGAAGGGTGCGACGGTGAACTACGTGGACTCGCTGCAGCAGTCCGGCTTCACGATCGACAACCCCAACGCCCAGTCCAGCTGCGCGTGCGGGGACAGCTTCCACTAAGACCCAGGACCTTGGCACTCGAAGGGCGGCCACTCGGCCGCCCTTCGCGCATGGTGTAACCAGCCGACAATTATTGTCGGCTGGTTACACAAGAAGGGCGCCCCGCGCGGTCCGAAGCATTCTCGTCTGCATGATGCATCAGATAGATGCATCAGACACCACAGAATGAAAGGGGCGCGCCCAACACCCGCGCCCAACGCCCGCTGCCCCGGTGCACCCGGGCCGCCCGACCGCCTAGTCGAAGTCTAGGTCCGCCCACACCGAGGTCTCGATGTAGGCGTTCTCCCGCGGTGAGCCGCTGCCGGCCTCGAGCTCCCTCGCGATCGCCTCGAGCCGCAGCCGGTCGGCCATCGGCCCAGCGCACGCCGGGCACTCGTCCACGACCCACGGCGCGGTCACGATGAACTCGCGATGCAGGCCTGCGTACGGCGCGAGCGCGGGGTCGTCGCACTTGGCGGTACGCCCCTGGCACAGGTCGAGGTAGCTCGCCCCCACGAAGTTCGCCGGCGCGTTGCCGTCGCAGGTGTTCGTGCCGCCTGCGCGCGCCAAGCAGCGCTCCATAATCACCGACTGACCGTCGAAGGTCAGATCGACGAGGTTGCCGACCATGTGCGGCGTGACGGCGTAGCGGATGTTGCTCACCGTCTTGTCGGCCACTGCGCGCCACGCGGAGTTCAGCCACGACATCGATTGGAACGCTGCCGGTTGGAACCCGCTTCCGCCGTCGTTGTAGGCGGCCCAAGGCCCTGGGTTCGCCTCCGGCTGCAGGAAGAGGTTCACGCCGCGCGCATCGAGGCAGCGCATCCACGTCTGCGACGACGCACACGCGTCGCCGGTGAACGGCTCGTGGATGCGCCCCGGCCCCCACATGAACGCCGGGAGGCTGATCCCGTACCCCATCTTGATCCTGCAGGCCGGGTCATGGGCAGACAGCAGGCAGAAGGGACCGGTGTTCGAGGGCGAGATGTCTCCGTCGTCGGTCAGGTCCAACAGCTGCGTCTCGAGCGAGGTCAGCGGGGTCTTGCGAACGTCCGCGATGATGTTGCGACGTGGATCCGTCGCCGACAGCGGCGCGCCGTTGAAGCC
>JBKJXT010000504.1:0-6120 GCA_046716205.1 Actinomycetota bacterium | reverse complement strand
CTGCAAGGCAGTACCTCACTGGCGCTGCAGGGCGCGGAGCTCGGCGGCACCTTCAGCATCATCGATAGCGGGCGGATGACGGAGTCCGAGGCCCTTCGCTTGAGCGGTGAAGCCTCCCAGGAAGTCGCCTGGTTCACGAGCAACCCCTTGTCGCAGGACCTGCGGATCGCCGGCACCCCGACCTTGGACCTGTTCGCCAGGACCCTGGGTACATCCACGCAGTTCACGCCCGTCCTGTTCGACCTCGGTCCGCCGGCAACGGAGTCCTCGTTGTGCACCTTCGTGCCAGAGACCGAGGCGTGCGTCGTCGCCCGAGGGTTCCTGAACGCACGACACGCCGGCAGCCTCGAGCAAGGCAAAGACCTCGTGCCGGGCGACCTGTACCGGGCCCGCGTGCGATTCATCGACAACGATTGGGTCTTCAAGGCGGGCCACCGGATCGGCGTGGCCATCATGGCGTCCAACGCGTGGTGGGCGTTGCCAGATCAACAGCGAGCGATGACGACGATCGAGTACAACGTCGCCCGCCCGAGCGCGCTGATCCTGCCGATCGTCGGCGGATCGGTCGCGGCCGATGCGGCGGGCCTGTCCTAAAGGCTCACGCTTCGACCCAGAACGAGTCCAGGCGCGCGCCCGATGCGGTGATCGCCTCGACGCGAACCCGAGAGGGCTCGATCGTAAGCAGCAGGAAGTGATGCTGCGAGACACAGCGGACGAGCGTCGCGGGTTTGCGATCGCACCCGTGCAGCGTGTTGCCGCCCCCTCCGGAGACGATGTGGTCGATCCCGTTGATCAGCTGGTGCTCGTAGAGATGGTTATGTCCCGAGATGATCAACGTCACGTCGTACTTCTCGAACAGCGGCATCCAGTGGCGCTTCACGCCCTCATCGTCGGGGTGGAGGCCGGCTGTGTACGGGGGGTGATGGAAGTGGACGATCTTGACCGGTGCGCTCGACGTGCTGAGTTCACGCTCGATGAAGCGTCGTTGCGCGCCGTCGCCGGGACGGTTCGAGTCCAGCGCAAGGAACAAGCCACCACCGAGGTTCCATGCGTAGTAGCGCTGCGCGCCGAGCAGCGTCCGCGTGGACGTGCCGCCACGGACGTCGTGGTTGCCCCACGTCGCGCGCCACTCGACACCGGCGTCTAGCAGGCAGGCCTCCGGCTCCTGGAACGTGGCACGGGTCGCTGAGCCCGAGGGATAGAAGTTGTCGCCGGTCGTGGCCACGGTCGTGAACGGGTGCGTCCGGCGGATCTCACACATCTGTTTGGCGATGTCGCGCTGCGCGTCGGTGCCGGCGCCCCAGTCCCCGATCACCGGCACGTACACCGCAGGCACCGGCGCGACCGATCCGCTCAGAGTCGGCGTCGGGCTAGGCGACAGGTTCGGCGTTGCCGTGGGCGATGGGCTGGATGGCGAGGCGACCGGTCCGGCGGCGGAGCACGCCGAAAGGACCACGAGCCCGGTGACGACCAGCCGCTTCATGGGGCGCATCCTGCCATCAACGCCGCCGCATCGCGCAGAGGGCGCGCCCGCCATGCAGGAGGAGACACGATCGGCCGCGAAGGTGGCAACGTCGAGGGAGGGTCGAGTGAAGAAGGCGCTTGTTGTTGTCGTCGCGGTCGTTGCGGGCATGGTGCCGGCCGGTGCGGGGGCATCGGGGACATCCCCGTCCTGCGACGAGCCGCTGTCGTCGGTCGTCGTGGACCAGGTAGCGGTCGCAGGTTGCGACAGCAACGCGCTCGGCGGCGACACGGTGTTCTCCTACTACCTCCCCGGCACGTGCACCGTCGAACGGCGCTGCCCGGTCCTCTACCTGCTTCACGGGTTCGGCGGCGATCACACCTCGATGCTCGGCACCGCCGCCTCACCCTCGAGTTTCGTCCGCGGCCTGAGGCGCGACCCGGTGAGCGGCGCGGACCTCCCCGACATCGACTTCATCCTCATCGCGCCCGACGGGCGTACGGTCGATGCGGGAGCCGGAGCGCCGCCGAAGGGTCAGGAGAGCTTCTGGGTCGACTGGAACCCTCGCCGATGGGCGAACCCGCCCCGCTTCGAAGCATTCGTCACCGACGAGCTCGTTTCGCTGGCCGACCGGTCGTTCCCGAGCATCGCAACGCGAGAAGGCCGCGCGATCGATGGCATCTCCCTGGGCGGGTTCGGTTCGTTCAAGCTCGCGCTCCAGCATCCTGATCTGTACGCGAACGCAGGCTCGATCTCGGGCGCGCTCAACATCTTGGTCGCGCCGGGACCACAGCCCGTCCGGCCGCCCGCGCCCGCCGGCCTCGGTGAGGACCTTCCGAACGTCCACGGCCCGAGTGTCGCGCGGACGCCACCCGGCTTCCCGTTCGGCGACCCGTTCGGTGCCTTCGGGGATCCGGTGAGCGATGAGGCGTACTTCCGCGGCAACAACCCGCTGGACCTCGCGCTGAACGCCGACGGATTGAACCTGCGCTACTTCCACAACGACACGATCACGCGCGCGCCCGCCGAGGACATCGCCAACCCGGCCTCGTTCTTCGGCGCGCAGGCACTCGAAGCCGTCGTGATGCCGATGAACCTCGAGATGGTCTCGGCGCTGAGCTACCACGGAACGCCGTTCGAGCACGAGATCCACCCCGGATTGCACTCGGGACGCTACTGGGACCCCTACATCCGCCATCAGCTCGAGTGGCACGCGGCGCGCGTATCCCACGACGGCGCGCCGTTGCCCTCATCGGCGCCGAAGTCGTTCGATCACCGCTCCATCCGCGAGGATTTCGAGGTGTGGGACTGGTCGGTGCAGGTAGAGGATCGCGAGGCGCAGGAGTTCACCACACTGTGGGGCGCAGGCCCGGACGGCGTCGTGCTGCAGGGCTCCGGCACGATCACGCTGCAAACGCCGCCGATGGGGATCACGTGCGTCTCCATCCAGGGAGGGTTCGGCGGTTACGGGCAGGTAACCCTCGGAGATGGCAGCGCAAAGATCGTCATCGACATGGGTTCATCGGCGAACGTCGCGGACGAGCACGCCGGCACGAGCGTGCTGCCATCGGTGGCCATCCGCTTCAACGAACCCCCGTGCGGGCCTTCGGCATAGGACTTTCGTCGCTCGCGCAGTACTGCACCTATCCCGGTGGCGTCCGGTAACTAGCCTATGACGGTCTAGTCACAAGGAATCACCCGAAAACCATCCCGTTGAGGCATACCGGAAACCGCGGATTCTGCCGACAATCTGGACATCGAAACAATCATGTTTAGATCTTGAAAGGCAGGGGTTGCGGTGACTTGGATAGAGGCGAACTGCCCGACGTGCGGAACGGTCGATTGCGCGCCTACCATCTTCACGCTCGCGATCTGCTCCGAGAAGTCGGCTTCGTACTACGCCTTCCGGTGCCCCGTCTGTAGCGACCAGGTCCAGAAGCACGCCGACGCCCGCGTCGTGGAACTGCTTGTCGCTGAGGGGATCTCCCCCATCCAGTGGGACCTCCCCGCCGAGATCCGCGAACCGCACAACGGCGCCGCGATCACGATGGACGACGTCCTCGACATGCATCTTCTGCTCGAGCGCGCCGATTGGTTCGACAGCCTGATCGAGCACGCTGGGTAAGTACCTCTCGGTCGAGCGCGCTCTCCCCCGGCGCGCAACGACCTGCAAGCCCCCTCTAGGAACCGGTTCGCAACCGTCCCCCCCGCGAGCCGGTTCCTTTCTATCTCCGGCTCAGATGACCAGGAAGCGATCGAGGGCGATCGTCGTGCCACGCGACTCCGCGCGCCTGAGCCCCAGGACCTCGATCCGCACCGTGTGAAGCTCGTCGCTCAAGCCGTGCAGGTATCTGCGCAGCCCATACGTGGTCGCGCTTCGATAGTGGTCCTCGGTGCGTACGCGCCGGCCGTCGAGGTAGATCGCGGCTTTGCCGTGGGTCGGTCCTCCGACGTAGAACCACTCGACGCCGGTGCCGCGGAACGTGAAGGAGACCGACGCGGTCGCCAGCCTGTCGCGGACGTACGAGCCGCCTGACGCGCTGAGGCTGTTGAGCGCCGACCAACGATCTCGCGTCGAAGGCGTCTCGACGAGCGGGCCGCCCTCCGGCCGGAACGCGTCCACGTTGACGTACAGACCGGTGGACGCGGTTCGACGGGTCCCCAAGGCGGTGATGGTGATCGTGTGCGTGCCGGCTCCGAGGTCTCTGTACGTCCTGCCGACGCGGTAGCGGATCTCCGAGGAGTACAAGTCGCGCGTTCCGAGCACCTTGCCGTCTACCGAAACCTCGGCGATGCCGTGGTTCGGTCCGGTCCGTGCGTACCACGTGACCGACGTGCCGGTGACTCGGTACCGCAGGCTCGCGCCGGCAAAGTGCGCCATGCGGTAGCTGCCTCCATACGCGAGGCTCGTCGAGCCGGTGCGCCACCTATACGTGGCCGCAACCGAGTTCTGTTGTTCGTTGCGCGAGCCGCGGAAGTAGCGCGTCGTCGCGACGACAGATTTCCCGCCGTCAACGTCGGCCACCGCCGGAACGCCGTCGGGGTTCACGCGCACCGTGTAGTGCTGGCCGGGCACGAGGTGAGGCGCAGGATCGAGCGTGGCGAACCGCACCGGACCGGACCAACAGCTCACCGCGGTCCCGGAAGCCGTCCTGCACGACACCCTCGCTGGGATCGACTCGGTGGAACCCCGCAAGCGCAACACCACGTTGTTCGCGTTGAGTCCCTTCACATCCTCGGAGAACACAACGCCGATGGATCCGGTCAGGGTGGTGGGCGGGGTGACCGTCGCGACGCCCGGGTTGTCGACGCGGACGCGGATGCCCCCCGACCGCACCGTCCGGTCGTCCTGGTCGGTTACCACTGCGGTGATGAAGTGCGTTCCTTCGCTGAAGCTGGTCGTGCGCCAGCTACGCGCATAAGGCGCGGTGAGGTCAGAGCCGATCGACACGCCGTCGATGTACACGGTGACCTTCTTGACCCCGGTGTTGTCCGCCGCCTCGAGTGCGATCGGTACCGTCCCGGCGACGGTGGCCCCCCACACCGGAGAGGTGATCGCAACGCGCGGCAGCGTCGGGTCTCCAACCAGCAGCGCGTCCGCGTTGTCGTTGTCGATGTTGATCGTCTGACCACCCCACGTCTCGTGGTGGCCACCCCGATACTGGTGGATGCGCTGGCGGTTCGACCACTGCGAGTCTGGGAAGTAGGGATCGCCGAACACCGAGTGTTTGCCGTTCCAGTTCGCGAACCAAATCTGATCAGGTCGAGTGAATGCGGGGTCGTTGTACCGCTTGGAGATCTGTTCGATCGTCGAGCCCGAGCTGCCGTACACCCCGGAGAGGTAGTTCAGGGAGTGCAGCTTCTCGGTCCAGGCATCGAGGAACGTCATGACGGCGTTCACGCATGCGGTATCCGAGTCCGGGTAGGCCTCCATGTCGAAGTACAGAGGGCTCCGCGTGCCCAGACCGAGCGCCTGCGCCTTTTGCACCGCATCGACCGCATCCGCGCGGCCCTGCGACGCAGCCCTGGTGGGGTCGATCTTGAAGCTCTTCTTGGTCTGGCACGGAGCCTGCCGTCCCACATAGGTCGGGATCAGCTTCCAGCCTTGGCCGATGACCGTACTCACCCACGACGCGTTGAGGTTGGTCTGGGTCGGGCACCCGCGCGCGCCGCCCCCGAAGTAGATCCCGATCGCGCGGTACGGAGACTTCAACCACGCCGTCATCTTGGTCAGGCTGGGCGCCTCGCAGGCCTCGAACCCCTCCCCCTGGTAGCGGACACCTCGGAAGGTGGTGGCCGCCGTGGCAGCGGTGAACGGCTCGACCACCAAGGTGGCGGCGAGGATGAGCGACGCGAGGGTGACTCGAGGGAGAGATCTGCGCACGGTTACTCCAACCGATAAGGATACGCGCGAGATCACGCTTTGGATGACGCCGGATGCCGATCTAGACGGGTTTCTTCTTCGCCGGTGCACGCTTGGCTGCAGGCTTCTTCGGCTTCGCCGCCGCTTTCTTGGCCGGCGCGCCTTTGCGGCCGCGCTTCGGCGCCGGCCCGCGTGCGCGCCGGTCGGCCAGCAGCTCTGCTGCGCGCTCGATCGTGATCTCCTCGACCGAGTCGTCCTTGCGGAGACTGGCGTTGGTCTCGCCGTCGGTCACGTA
>JBKJXT010000503.1:0-5925 GCA_046716205.1 Actinomycetota bacterium | reverse complement strand
ACCCAGGGGACGCGCATGCCAGACGGTGTTCGGATCGCAGCCGGCTTCGCCATCATGGGAGTCGCTCTGGCGCTGGCCACGCGGCGTCTGCGCTTCATCGTCGACCTGTTGTTGGGTGGACAGCGCGACCCGGGGCGTTTCCGCGACATCCCGACGAAGATCAAGGCCGAGCTCGTCAAGGTCATCGGACAGAAGAAGCTTTTCCAGTGGTCGGTCCCCGGTCTGCTCCACGCGCTGACCTTCTGGGGATTCCTCGTGGTCCAGATCACGCTGGTCGAGTCCCTCGGCGAGCTGTTCGACCGCGACTTCGCGATCCCTGGACCCTTCCGCGGCGACTGGCTCGGCTTCGTGCAGGACCTGTTCATCGCCCTGGTCACGGTGGCGCTGATCGGCTTCGCGATCATCCGCATCAAGAACCGGCCGGCACGCCTCGAGCGGAAATCGCGGTTCTTCGGCAGCCATCTCTGGCAGGCGTACTTCATCCTGTTCATGATCTTCGGCGTCGTGTCGTCGGTCGCCGTCGTGCGCGGCGCGCGCCACGCGCTGGGCTCGATCCCCTATCCGGACGGCGCATTCATCTCGCGCGGCATCGGCAACCTGATGGCGAACCTCACCGAATCGCAGCTGCACTGGGTCGAAGACGTCGCCCTGCTCGCACACCTTGCCATCGTGTTCGGCTTCCTCGTCATCGTCGTCAACTCCAAGCACATGCACATCTTCACCTCGCCGCTGAACGTCATGTTCGGCCGTCAGCCGCTCGCCCTCGGCGCGCTCAAGCCGATGGACATCGACATGGACAACATGACCGACGACACGGTCTTCGGCGTCGGCAAGGTGGAGGACTTCACCTGGAAGCAGCTGCTCGACACGATCACGTGCACCGAGTGCGGACGCTGTCAGTCGGCGTGTCCAGCGTGGAACACCGGCAAGACGCTCAACCCGAAGTTCATCATCACCGACACGCGTGACCACCTCTTCGACAAGGCCGACATCCTTCTGGGCCGCTCGGTGTTCGAGATGAACGACCCGGAGAGCCCCGGCAACAAGAAGCTCGTGGGCGATGTGCACCTCGAGGAGTCGATCTGGGCGTGCACGACGTGCGGCGCGTGCGTGTACGAGTGCCCGGTGGACATCGAGCACGTCGATGCGATCGTCGACATGCGGCGCAACCTGGTGATGATGGAGTCCTCGTTCCCGCCCGAGGCGGGCCTGATGCTGCGCAACCTCGAGAACTCCGGCAACCCGTGGGGCGAGGCCGCGAACAAGCGGCTCGACTGGACCAAGGGCCTCGAGGATCACATACCGATCGTCAACGGCCGCATCCCTGCCGACGCCGAATACCTGTACTGGGTCGGCTGCGCCGGCGCGTTCGACGACCGGGCGAAGAAGGCGGTGCGCGCATTCGCCGAGCTGATGATCGAAGCCGCGATCCCCTTCGCGGTGCTGGGCGCGCAAGAATCCTGCACGGGCGACCCTGCGCGTCGCATGGGTAACGAGTACCTGTTCCAAGAGATCGCCAAGCAGAACATCGCGCTGCTGAACCAGAAGGGCGTTCGCAAGATCGTCGCGAGCTGCCCGCACTGCTTCAACACGCTCGCGAAGGAGTACCCACAGTACGGCGGGACCTTCGAGGTGATCCATCATTCGGAGCTGCTCGCGCGCCTGGTCGCCGAAGGCCGGCTCGTCCCTAAGGAGCAGATCACCGAGTCGGTCGCCTACCACGACCCGTGCTACCTCGCGCGCCACAACGACGTCATCGAGCAGCCGCGCAACATCATGGCTGCGATCGGCGTCGAGGCGAAGGAAGCGCACCGCTGCAAGCGCAAGACGTTCTGCTGCGGAGCCGGCGGCGCGCGGATGTGGATGGAAGAGACCGTCGGCAAGCGCGTCAACATCGAGCGCACCGAGGAGCTGCTCGCGACCGACGCCGACGTCCTGACGACCGCGTGCCCGTACTGCGCGATCATGCTCGACGACGCTGCGAAGGACCTGGCGCAGAAGGGTCAGGCGCGCGAGGACCTCAGGATCCTCGACGTGGCGCAATTGCTGGCGCAGTCGGTGAAAGGCGCGCCGAAGCGCACGATCGCACCTCAGGAGCCCCTGGCAACGTCCGCTGAGTAGCAAAGTTCCGATTCGTCCCGCAGGCCGGCCGCACGAAAGAGCAGAAGACCTCTTAGATGAGGTTTGTCCGAACGTCCCTGCTCGTCACGCTTGCGGCTTGTCTGGTGGGCATGCCGGCGCATGGCGCCAGCTCCGCGTCCAGGACCGACGTCGAGAACGACGTCGTCAACCCGCTGGTGGGATCGCAGCTCCCGGCCCCGTTGCGCTATTCGCAGCCGCCGGCGGACATCCTGCGGTGGTCGATCCAAGCGGATGGCACCACGATCACGGCGTCGGTGACGATGAAAGGTCTGCTGCGCGACTACTACGAGCAGCTCGCGTGGGCGACGGTGCCCGGGGTGCTGGTGCTGTTCGAATCCCCGACGCTTGACAACTGCGTGGGATGCGCGCTGCCGGCACGCAACGACGCGCGCATCGCGCTCTACTACCGCACCGATCCGTGCGGGGCGCTCAGCAGCTCCACCTCCTCGCTCGTGCAGTTCGAGCCCGCGGCCGGTCGCCCGGTGAGCGAGATCGCGATCGACGTACCGTTCGCGTTGTCGGACAACGGCGCGACGGTGACCTGGCGCCTCCCGTACACGTTCGCGAACAACGTCGTGTTGCAGCGAGGCAAGTCGCTGACCAACGTGAGCGTGCTGTCGTTCACCGAGACCATGCAGGGCGTCAACGGCGGCGCGTCCTTCTGCGTGATGGCCAACGTCTTCGAGGGAGCGGTCGATTGGTCGCCGGATCCCTCGTGGGACGCGACGAGTCGCGAGGTCGTCCCGACCGGCATCTCGATCACCGGTTAGCTCAGGGGATCGACTCCGGCGCCTTGTCGCGGTTCGCCTTCACGAAGCTCCGGATCACCTGCTCGACGTCGGCAGGTATCTGCATGCAGACCTGGATCTTGCCCCACGAGGTGAGGGCGAGTTTCCACGGCATCGAGGGTCGCGGCGCCATCAGCATCATCACCGGGTCCGCCTGCAACGCGCGGGTGACCGCTTGCAGCTCCGACGGCGTGAGGTCGCGGTGCTGCATCACCACGTGGCCGTGCTCGAGGTTGTGGACCTGCGCTTCGTCGGAGATCGGCTCGTCGAAGACTCCCGTCGGAGACGGCGTGCCGTAGTGGATCCCCGAGGTCGGCGGGTTCGAGTTGTACCGGCCGAGCTCGGGCGGGGCGATGTGCGATGTCTCGAGCTCCGGCGGCGACAACACGGCTCCGCATGCGGTCGGTGTCGGGACCGAGAACGGCGGGACGAAACCCTTGGGCGCGCACCCCAGCAGCACCAGTCCGGCAAGGATCGCGCTCGTCCTCTTCACGACCGCGCAGGTTAGCGGTCTCGGGCCTGGATCCGTCGCGCGGGTACCATGAAGATGATGGACTCCATCCAGGGGGCACCGGCTCCAGCGCCGCACGAAGAAGAGCCTCGCGATCCACAGACCGAGGGCCTTCGCTTCGATGACCCGTACTGGGACGACGCCTTCTGTGCATGGTGGGACCCGACGCTTCGCACCTGTTGCGGATAGCCGAGCACGCCCGCCGTCTTGCCGCGCGCGTCCGCGCTCCTGTTGGATAAGCCGCGCATCTGCGAGAAGGGACCAACGTGGCAGGCATCGCGGCATGGGCAACGGCGATCCCGGTGTGGCGGCTCGATCGAGCCATGCACGGGCGCGCATGGGATACGCCGTCGCTTCCGGGGCAGCGCAGCGCCGCGTCCGGCGACCAAGACTCGCTGGCGCTGGGCGTTGAGGCGGCGCTGGGATGCGTCGCGAACCGCGGCACCGATGACATCGACGCGATCTTCTTCGCCAGCACCACGCCCCCGTACGCCGAGAAGCACGCGGCGGCCACGATCGCGGCGGTGCTCGACAAGCGCGACGTGATGACGGTGGACGTGACCGGCACCTTGCGGGCGGCCACGACCGCGCTCCGCAACGCACTCCATGCGGTCCGCGCGGGCTCGGCGCGCGCCGCGCTGGTCGTGGCCGCAGACACGCGGCCCGCGGAGCCATCGACCACGATGGAGCAGCTCTTCGGCGACGGCGCGGCTGCGGTGTTGGTGACCGCCGATGCGCCGGTCACGGTGCTGGGCGAGGCGAGCCTGGTGGAGGAGTTCACCGGACCCTGGCGGCGCTCGGAGGATCTGTACGTCCGAAGCTTCGACGGGAAGATCGAGACCGAGACCTATCAGCGCGTGACCACCGCCGCGGTCGGCGCGGCGCTTGCCGACGCCGGCATCTCGCCCGATGCGGTCACGCGGTTCGCCGCGTACGCGCCGGATCCACGCAGTTTCCAGACGACCGCGAAAGCATGCGGGTTCGCGCAGGCGCGCGAGACGCTGTTCACCACCGTCGGTAACCTCGGCGCGGCGCACGCGCTGGTGTCGCTGGCGGCGGCGTTGGACGAGACGGAAGCCGGCGAGCACCTCGTGCTGAGCGCTGCCGGCGAAGGGGCGGATGCCTTGGTGCTCTCTGCGTCAGCCGGCGTCGTTGAGGCTCGCCCGCAACGCACGCTCGCGCAGAACGTCGCGACCAACCGCGTGTTGCCGAGCTACGAGCGCTACCTGCGCGCGCGGCGCCTGCTTCCTGGTGATGATGCGGACGTGCCGTCCTCGACGATCAGGACGTGGCGCGACCGGGCGCAAGCGTTCGCGCTGATCGGGGTCCGATGCGGTGCATGTGCTCAGGTGCAGTTCCCCGCGAACCGCGCCTGCATCGCGTGCAGCGAGCTCGATCGGATGGAGCCGGTGAAGCTGTCCCGCTCCGGCACCGTATTCACGTTCACCCTGGATCATCTCATCGCCGGGGAGTACCTCGAGACGCCAGTTCCCCGCGCGGTGGTGGATCTCGACGGCGGGGGTCGGATCTTCCTGGAGGTCACCGATTGCGAGCCGTCCGACGTCGCCGTTGGGATGCGCGTCGAGCTGAGCTTCCGCCTGGTCCATGAGGGTGCGGACTTCAAGAACTACTACTGGAAAGCGAGGCCCGAGCGTGCCCGGGATCAAGGATAGGATCGCCGTCGCCGGCGTCGGTGCGACGCGATTCACCGAGCACTACGCCAAGGATCAAGAGGACCTGCTGGTGGAGGCGGTCGACGAGGCCTGCGCGGACGCCGGCATCGTGCGCAAACAGATCGAGGCGATCTGGGTCGGCGCGTACTACCGCTTCACTGGATTGAGCGGGACGACCGCCGCCGATCCCCTGCGCCTGTACGGGATCCCCGCCACGCGCGTCGAGAACTACTGCGCATCGGGGATGGATGCGTTCCGCAACGCGTGCTTCGCCGTCGCCGCCGGCGTGTACGACATCGTGCTCGCGTGCGGCGTCGAGAAGATCACCGACCAGGGCTCGCGTGGGCTGCCCAACGTTCTTCGCGATTCGATCCCGCCGTTCATGCCGCCCGCGTCGGCGCCAGCACTGTTCGCGATGGCCGCGACACGCGCGTTCTCCGAACGTGGCTGGACGCGTGAGGATCTGGCGCGCGTCGCGGTGAAGAACCACGCCAACGGCGCCAAGCATCCCAAGGCGCACTTCCGGCGCGAGATCACGATGGACACCGCCGTGAACGCGCCGATGATCGCCTGGCCGCTGGGGCGGTTCGACTCGTGCGCGGTGTCCGACGGCGCCGCAGCGGTGATCGTCACCCGTCCCGAGATCGCCCGCACGCTCAAGCACAAGGACGACTTCACCGTCGTGAAGGCCAACGCGCTGGCCGTCACCACGGCGAACCCGATGCACGACCCGACGTGCGACTACTTGGGGTTCCGCGCGACGCGCACCGCCGCCGCCGACGCGTACCGGCAGGCCGGGATCACCGATCCG
>JBKJXT010000502.1:0-2583 GCA_046716205.1 Actinomycetota bacterium | reverse complement strand
GCGCCGCATCTTCATGCCCGACGACTGGGAGGGCCACCCCCAGCGCAAGGACTACCCGATGGGCGGCATCACGATCCCCTACCACAACGGCGCGTTCATCCCGCCGCCGGAGGTGCGCGGCCAGGGCGCCACGACGACCGGCTACCCGGGGAGGATCTCGTGAGCACCAGCGAGGTCTTCGTTAGCGGACAGGACTGGGACACGCTGCACGGCCGCACCGGCGAGGACACCCTCGTCATCAACATGGGCCCGCAGCATCCCTCGACGCACGGCGTGCTGCGCCTGGTGCTGGAGATCGACGGCGAGACGGTCGTGAACGCGCACTCGGTCGTGGGCTACCTCCACACCGGGATCGAGAAGACGACCGAGGTTCGCAACTGGGTCCAGGGCGTGACCTTGGTCACGCGGATGGACTACCTGTCGCCGTTCTTCAACGAGTTGGGTTACTGCATGGCGGTCGAGCGGCTCCTGGGCATCCAGGCGCCCCCGCGCGCCGATGCGGTGCGCGTGCTGTTGTGCGAGCTGACGCGGATCGCGTCGCACCTGGTGTGGCTTGCGACCGGCGGCATGGAACTGGGCGCGGTATCGATGATGCTGTACGGGTTCCGCGAGCGCGAGCAGATCCTCGACATCTTCGAGCACATCACCGGCTTGCGGATGAACAACGCGTTCATCCGTCCGGGCGGGCTGTCCACCGACTTGCCCGACGGCAGCGTCGAGAAGATCCGCGACTTCCTGAAGGTCTTCCCTGCCCGCGTCGACGAGTACGAGGCGCTGCTGACCGAGAACCCGATCTGGATCGATCGCAACCGCGGCATCGGGATCATCGACCGCGACCTCGCGCTCGGCCTGGGGATCACAGGTCCGCTGCTGCGCGCCGCGGGTGTCGATCACGACCTGCGCAAGCAGGCGCCGTACTGCGGCTACGAGAAGTACGAGTTCGAGGTTCCCACGCGTACCGCCGCTGACTGCGAGGCGCGCTACCAGATCCGGATCGCGGAGATGCGCGAGTCGGCGAAGATCGTCGAGCAAGTGATCGACTCGCTGCCCGACGGACCCGTGATGGTCGAGGACCCCAAGATCGCGTGGCCGGCGCAGCTCAAGCTCGGAGCAGACGGGCTCGGTAACGCGCCGGAATACATCCGCAAGATCATGGGCGAATCGATGGAGGCCTTGATCCATCACTTCAAGCTCGTCACCGAAGGCTTCAAGGTTCCGGTGGGCGAGGTGTACACCGTGGTGGAGTCCCCGCGCGGCGAGTTGGGCTATCACGTCGTGTCGGCCGGCGGGAACAAGCCGTGGCGCGTGCACACCCGAGACCCCAGCCTCATCAACCTGCAGGCGCTGCCGCACATGGTGCAGGGCGGCCTGCTGGCCGACGTGATCGCATCGGTGGCATCGCTTGACCCCGTGATGGGAGGCGTCGATCGATGAGCAGCGGGCCGGTCTTCATGGACACCTCGCTGATGGGCCGCCCCTCGGTTCGCCACGAGGTGTCGCCGCTCAGCGAGGCGTTCTTCACCGAAGCGCGCAAGATCATCGACCGCTACCCGTTGCAGCGCAGCGCGCTGCTGCCGTTGCTGTATCTCGTGCAGTCCGAGCACGGCTTCGTCTCAAGCGTTGGCATGAAGGCCGTCGGCGAGCTGTTGGGGTTGTCGCGCGCGGAGGTCGGCGCGGTCGCGACCTTCTACACGATGTTCAAGCGTGAGCCGCAGGGCACGTGGCTCGTTAGCGTCTGCACGCAGCCGTCGTGCACGCTCGCCGGCGGGGACATCAAGGGGCGCCTGGAAGAGACACTCGGGATCCGATGCGGTGCGACGACCGCCGACGGCGCGATCTCGCTGGAGGAAGCGGAGTGCTTGTGCGCGTGCGACGGCGCGCCGGTGGTCAGCGTGAACTACGAGAACTACGAGCGCCAGACCGCTGATCAGATCGTGGCGATGGTGGAGAACCTGCGCGCCGGAGGCTCCCCGCCGGCCGGCGCGCGTGGGGACGTTCCGGCGGACTTCCGGTCGGTCTGTCGTCGCCTGAGCGGCGTGGAGCAGCTTTCGTGAGCACGTCCACGCTCCAGGAAACCCGCGTCATCACGGCCCGGTTCGCCGACGGGACCGGCGCGACGCTGGAGGGCTACCAGAAGTCCGGCGGCTACGAGGCGCTGCGCAAAGCGCTGTCGATGACGCCCGACGATGTCGTCGAGTCGATCAAGGGCGCGGGGCTGCGCGGGCGCGGCGGCGCGGGGTTCGCGACCGGCGTGAAGTGGTCGTTCATCCCTAAGAACGTGCGGCCCACCTACCTCGTCTGCAACGCCGACGAGGGAGAGCCGGGCACGTTCAAGGACCGCGAACTGATGGAGCGCGACCCCCACCAGCTCATCGAGGGGATGGCGATCGGCGCATACGCGATCGGATCGCACGAGATGTACATCTTCGTGCGCGGCGAATTCGCCTACGCCGCGCGCGTGCTGGAACAGGCGCGCGCCGAGGCCTACGCGAATGGCATCCTCGGCAAGGGGATCCTTGGGTCGGACTACGACCTCGACTTCATCATCCACCGCGGTGCCGGCGCCTACATCTGCGGCGAGGA
>JBKJXT010000501.1:0-12137 GCA_046716205.1 Actinomycetota bacterium | reverse complement strand
GTGCTGGCGCGCAGATCGTCGAGGCGAACGGGTTGCTGCCCGCCGGGCCCAAGACGATCATCGCGCCGCCGGCGCCGCGCGTGCTCGACGCGCTGCAGCGATCGTGGCACGAGCTGCGTAAGCGCGCCCGCGTGCTGCTGATCGTGGATGTGTCGGGGTCGATGGGCCAGGACGTGCCGGACGCCGGCGCGACCAAGCTCGACCTCGCCAAGCGCGCGGCGACCAAGGCGCTGTCGCAGTTCGCCAAGGACGACAACGTCGGGCTGTGGATCTTCTCCACGGATCTGGGGGCCAACCCCTACAAGGAGCTGATCCCGGTCGGCCCGTTAGGGCCTCGCCTCGCGCAGTTCAGGACGCGGATCTCCAACCTCACGCCGTTGAACGGGACCGCGCTATACGCGACGCTGCGCGCGGCGCAGACCAAGATGCAGAAGGAGTTCGATCCCAAACGCATCAACGCGATCGTGATGCTGACCGACGGCGTCAACGAGTACCCGGCGGATACCGACCTGGATGGCTTGCTTCGTCAGCTCGGCAGCAGCGGCGAGAACACCGCGGTGCGAGTGTTCCCGATCGCCTACGGCGCGGATGCAGACCTGAACGCGCTTACCAAGATGGCGGAGGCTTCGCGCGGCGCCGTCTACAACTCATCCGACCCTGCCTCGATCGACGCCGTCTTCACCGCCGTCGTCTCCAATTTCTGAGGCGCACATGCGCGTGCGCCGAGAGCTGGGCGATCCCTGGGGCATGTTGATCGGCGGCCTCGCCGGGGGATTCGGCTGGGCGGTGGGCATCCCCGCCGTCGCGGCCGCCGGCATCGGTGCTGCGGTGTGGGCCGTCCGTGCCGTCGCCGGTGCGATGGTGCGGGGTCACGACGATCTCGGGCCCGGTGCGGAAGGAACGATGTTCGATCCCTCGGACGTGCGAGAGTCGCTGCGACGGTTGCGCATGCGGATCGAAGGCCGGGTTCCCAATGACATCTATGCGAAGGTCGATGGCATCGCACAGACGATCGAGGCGATCCTGCCTCGGCATTCCGCGCTCGGTCCGGGTTCCCAGGATCTGTTCGTGCTCGCGCGGACGGCGATGGACTACCTGCCGATCGCGATCGACACCTATCTGAACCTGCCGCAGGACTACGCCACCGAGCACCCGATCAGTGGCGGGAAGACCGCGCGCGAGATCCTTGCCGAACAGCTGAACCTGCTGCAGGCGCAGATCGACGAGGTCGCCATCGCTGTGAACAAGAACGACACGGACAAGCTCCTGGCGCATGGCCGTTTCCTGGAGGAGCGGTTCGGCCACCGAGACCTGTCGCTGGGCGATGAGGAAGGAACCTAGTCCCCGCGCCTCGAATCCTTGATGAATGAAACGTTCACTCTCGGGTTTGATCGCGGTCCTCTCGATGTCGACCGTCGCCGTGGGCGCTCCCAATCCGGCGTCTTCGGGATTCGCGCGTGCCGTCAACGCATCCGGAGCGTTCGAGGTCGCCATCACCACGACGCCCGGCAGCGAGACATGGGCGCTCGCCGGTCAGGACGTGGTCCCCTTCTACTACGAGCAGGGCATGGCGTCGCACGGCGAGACTGATCTCGTGTTCGGATCGCGGGCCTCACTCACGCGAACCTCGGTCGGCTGCGCGGCGCCGCTCGATCCCGGCGCGCCGTGTTACGACGCGCGCGAAGAGAACCCAACGCCGATATCGCGCGATCTGGTCGCGCAAGGGTTCAACCACCTCGGCGGGATCGACGTCGGGCCGTCGGTGAGTGGCGCGCCGGGCGCCGCGACTATCTTCGCGCCGCTCGAGACCGACCCGCCGCGGACGCGCCGTGGCTACGCGGCCTACGACCTGCAGACGCTGGCGCGTGTCGGGCTGATCGTGGAAGAGGTAGCGCACCGCTACAACTCGTGGGTCGCGGTTGATCCGAGTGCGCGTTTCATGATCACCGCCCAAGACAAGATGGATCCGATCCGCGTGTATGAGATCGGCCGCGACGGCGCCGCGGTGACGTTGACGCGGCGCGCCGATCTGGACGTCACCGATGTCTCGAGCACGCCGGTGTTGCCGAACTTCCAGGGATGCAAGTTCGCCGATGACCTGACGCTGTACTGCGCCAACTGGATGAAGCGCGACAGCTACTTCGACATCAAGACAGAGATCTACCGCATCGACCTCTCAGCCCCGATCGGCTCGACGGGCGTGCGGGCGACCGGCGCGGTCGCCGCGTCGCTGAAGGCACAACCGCGTTACGCCGGTGGCGCGCCGTACGGCCTCGAGACCGAAGATCTGGCGTTCTGGGGCGGACAGCTCCATGTGACGCTGCGCGGTGAGGGGCTGGGCTGGATCCACGTCGTGCATCTCGCGCGCCAGGCCTAGCCGCCAGCGTCATGCGCAAGATCGGCATGACCTTCGAACGCGAGGTGTACCTGCACGACAAGTACCTGTCGCTCTATCGCGTCGATCTATCGGGTTGAGCGCCGCGCCGGATACCGCGTCGTCTCAGATCGTGACTGCGGTGGTGTAGTCCAGCCCGACGAACTCCTCGCATAGGTCGCGGCATGCGCCCAGCATCGACGGGAACTCTGGCGACGCGCGCCACGCAACGCGCGCTTCAGTGTCGCGCCACTCCGCGAACGAGACGAAGTGCTTCGGATCCTTGTCATCGCGGATGAGTTGCGCGCGCACGAGCCCCGAGTGGTCCTTGCGCGCCCACTGCATGAAGTCGCTCCACGCTGCGATGAACGCTTCTTCGTTGCCTTCCTTGACGTGCCAGTTCCCCGACGCGTAGGTGTCGGACATGGGGTGCCTCCTCTCGTTTCCGCGTCCCACCCTAACCCGCCGGGCGCGCAGGGCGATAGCCCGTCGTGCCATCTGCTGGGGCCGGGGGAGGAATCCAGGCGATCGCCGTCAAACCCTTGTTGGACGGACCGACCGAAGGAGCCCCATGCGCAGCCTGCGTCCCATATTCATCGTCGTTCTCCTCGCCGTGCCACTGGGCGCGGGTCTCGCCGGCGGCTCCAGCGATCTTGGTCTCGCGGCAGGGTTCGGCGCGCGCACGATCACCCCGGTCGGCACGCCGCCGGCGGAGTGGGCGCAGTACTTCACGCCGCAGCCGAAGACGGGGGTCTGGGGCGAGCCATTCAACGACCTCGACGGCGACGGATGCATGAGTGGGCTCACCAACCGCAACCTCGAGCCCGTTCTCGACGGCGAGCCGCCGCGCGGCCAGAGCCCCGAGCCGCACGTCGATGAGCCGTGGAACTCAACCGGAGACTCCGAGCGCCTCGGCGCGTTCAGCGTGCGCGGCGTGACGATCGTTGGCGACCCGCAGTCGACCGGGAAGTGGGACGGCCTGTGGGCGAACGCTGGCTTCGGCTCGCGTTGCACCGAGGGGATGCACGATGACACCTGGGCGCGCGCGGTGGTGCTGCGCGCCGGCGGCAAGACCGTGGCGATGGTGTCGCTGGACGTCGTCGGCTTCTTCAACATCGAGGTCAAGCGGGTCCGCGAGGAGCTCATCAGCCGCTATCCCCAGATGCCGATCGACGAGATCATGATCTCCTCGACGCATACGCACGAGGGTGTCGACACGATGGGGTACTGGGGCCAGCTGTACCTCAACACCGACGGCAAGTTCCCCGCCTACCAGGCGTTCATCCGCTCGCAGATCCTCGACGCGATCCACGATGGGTACACGCAACTGGAGCCGGCTAGCGTGCGCTTCGGCGTTGGGCATTACTCGATGATCCGTGACTCGCGCCCGCCCAAGGTCATCGATGACGAGGTGGTCAGCGCGCAGTTCGTGGGTGAGGACGGCTCGACGATCGGCTCGCTGGTGAACTGGTCGAACCATCCCGAGGCGCAGGGATCGAACAACGGATTGGTTTCCTCCGACTTCCCGCACGCGACGCGAGAGACGCTGGAGGCGAACCTCGGCGGCACGGCGGTCTACTTCTCCGGCAGTGTTGGCGGGCTGATGACACCGTTGGGTGTCAGCGTCCCCGGCTTCGGATCGAGCGTGTCATGGGAGCGGACCTATGAGATCGGTCGACAGGTCGCGTTAGAGGCGGAACGGGCGCTCGAAGGCCAGCCGCTGGTGCGGCCCTCGAGCCTGCAGGTGAACCGGCGCGCCTGGTACATGGATATGGACAACGCCGCGTTGCGCGCGCTCAACGCCAACGGTCTGTTCGACATCCCGACCTACATCGGCGGCGAGTCGTGGGGCCCGAAGGAGAACCACAGAGCAGGGATCCCGATGGGCAAGGTCGGGCCCCAGGTCCAGACCGAGATGGTCTCGTTGCAGCTCGGTCCGGCGATGTTCTTGACGGTGCCGGGTGAGCTGACCCCGGAGCTCGAGATCGGTGGCTACGGCCGGCCCGACTGTCCGAGCGCCGACACCGGCCGCCCGTACGAGCCGCCGATCAACTCGTCGTTCACCGAGGAGTACCGCTTCGTGTTGGGGCTCGGCCAGGATGAGCTCGGCTACATCATCCCGGGCTACGACTTCCACATCACCTCGGTGGGGGAGGACGACGACGGGCGCGGCGTCGTGCCGGTCGGCGCGGTGGAGGTCAAGACGTGTGGCGAGGGGCACTACGAGGAGACGGTGTCCGGCTCGAGCACGATGGGACCGTGGGTAGCCTGCGTCGCCGCCGAGCTCGCGGGCAAGGACGCGTGGTCGCATGCGGCATGCTCGCGCGAGAACACACACACGTTGCCGTATGGGATCGACCCGACGGGCTGAGGCTGTTGCCTTCGGTTAGTACTCTTCGAGGACCGAGAGGATATTGCCGGCGGGATCGGTGAACCACGCGATCTTCGGACCCTCGCCGGCGTCGGCGATCCCCTTCGCGTTGGTCTTCATCTCGGGGATGTCGTAGTGCTCGAATTTCACGCCGCGCGCGGTTAGCTCGTCGACGGTGGTCTCGATGTCGGACACCTGGAAGTTGAGGACCGTGAACGACGCGGGGGAGTGGTTGGGCTTGGGATAGATGATGACGGGGGAACTGCCGGAGACCGTGAGTCGGAGGATCCCCATCTCGTCCTCCAGCATGTCCAAGCCGAGTACGCCGCCGTAGAACTCCTTCGCCGCGCCGAGGTCGTCAACAGAGAAACTCGCGAACGCCGGTGTGTCTTTGAACATCGCGTCTCCCTTCGTCGGATCGCCACATGGGGCCGACTTTCTCACATCCGGAAGCTCGATGTCGAGATCGCGAGGTCTTCGTTCCCTCGGTCTACACTTCGCGTGTGCGGCGCACACAGAAGCGAGCCACGATCGCTTTCCTCGTTCTGTTCCTCACGTTCGGATCCAGCGGCGCCGAGTGGTGGCCGATGACGTCCTGGCATCTGTTCAGCGCGATCCGGACCCGTCATGCCGAGGTGTGGCAGGTGACGTTCGTGGACGACGCCGGCACCGAGGCGCCGATCCCATTCTCCAACTTCGGCGTCACCTACGCCGGCTGGTATTCGCGGTTGGTGTCCTTCGAGCGGCTGCCGACGGACCGACAGCTCGCGGAGTGCGACACGTGGTCGCGCGAGGTGCGCTCGCGCGTCGGCGCGGACGTGCGTGCCGTCATCGTGTATCGCGGCAAGATCGACCGCGGCGATCGCGTCGGTGATCGCCCAGCACCTGCGGTCTGGAGGCCTGCGTTCCGCTGCGTTGATGGGACCATCGAGGTGCTCACGTGATGGCCTGGCTGACGGCACCCGCTGATCCGCGTCGGGTCGCAGCGATCCGTATCGGGCTCTGCGCGGTGCTCGCGGCGCGCCTCACGCGCACGGTGTACGTGCATCTCGCCGATCTGCCGGACGCATCCTTCAGGCCGTTGTCGTTCATGAAGTTCTTCTCGAGCCAGCCGCCTCGTGGGGTCGTGATCGCCCTTCAGGTCGTCGGTGTGTCGGCCGCGCTGCTGGCGATGGTGGGTGCACGGACGCGCATCACCCTGCCGCTTGCGTGGGCGTGCGGCGTGTTCCTTGGAGGCATCGCGACGTCGATCGGCAAGGTTGTCCATAACGACGTGCTTCTGTTACTGGCGATGGTGCCGCTGCTCGTTGCGCCGAGCGCGGATGCATGGTCGATCGATGCGCGCGGGCGCGAACCTCCACCGCCGGCTGCTGCCTACGGCCTCGCGGTCCGTGCGGCGATGGTCGTGGTCGCGTTCGCGTACTTCTTCGCAGGGTATTGGAAGCTCGTGGTCAGCGGCTTCGCGTGGGTGACGAGTAGCAACATGCGGTGGGTGCTCTATGCGTCCAGCGATGCGCAACCGGTGCCGAATGGTTTGGCGCTGTTCATCGCGGACCGGGCATGGCTCGCACATTGGGTCGCAGCGCTCACCTTACTTGTCGAGATCGCGTTCCCCATCGTGCTGTTCGTGCGCCGGGCGCGCGTGCCGTTCGCGCTGGCGACGGTTGCGCTCCACGCCGGCATCTGGGCAACGATGAGGCTTGACTACTGGCCGGCCGCGGCGACCGTCGTGATCGTGCTGATCGATTGGCCGCCGCTGGTTGACCGACTGCGTCGCGCGCGCGCGCCCGTCGCGACGTCGACAAGCGCCGACTCTCCAGGGTGACGGAGCGATCGCCGAGCGATCCTGGCGCCCCTGATCGGAGCGCGTTCGAACCAGCAGCGATGGACTGTGTCGCAACTCTGTTGGCAGGTCCGGCTGCCGGCGGAAACGAAAGGAGCGAGGTTCCCCTCGCTCCTTTGCGACTGAGTTGAGCCCAGTGGTGCGGGCGCAGCCCTGCGTTGCCCCCATTGTTGCACAGTTATCCAACGCATCAAGTGCCCGGTAGCGGGGTGGTTATCCCTGCTTGATCACCCCGGCGATGGTCCCCCAACCAGGTTAGGGAGTGGACCCGACGGGATTCGAACCCGTTCCTCAGTCTCCGCAGGGCTGCGTGCTGCCGTTGACACCACGGGCCCACCGCCGGGTGCAAGGTACGGCTCGTCTACGTCGGGCGCACGTTCGGGAACGTCGGGAAGAGGATCGCGATCTGCGCGAGGTGTCGCCAGGCTTGTACGTATCAGGGGAAGTCGCTCTGATAAGCATCAGCCCGAGCGCGGACGCATGCTCGATCGATGCCCGCGGGCGCGAACTTCCACCGCGGGCCGCTGCCTACGGCCTCGCGGCTCGCGCGGCGATGATCGCGTTCGCCTACTTCTTCGCGGGGTATTGGAAGCTCGTGTCCAGCGGCTTCGCGTGGGTGACGAGCAGCAACATGCGGTGGGTGCTCTATGCGTCCAGCGATGCGCAACCGGTGCCGAATGGTTTGGCGCTGTTCATCGCGGACCGGGCGTGGCTCACGCATTGGGTCGCAGCGCTCACCTTGCTTGTCCGAGATCGCGTTCTCCATCGTGCTGTTCGTGCGTCGGGCGCGCGTGCCGTTCGCGCTGGCGACGGTAGGGCTACACGCCGGGATCTGGGCAACGATGAGGCTTGACTACTGGCCGGCCGCGGCGACCGTCGTGATCGTGCTGATCGATTGGCCGGCGCTGGTTGAGCGATCGCGTCGCGCGCGCCCGCCCGTGCCGTCCTTGGGCAACAGCGGCGATGTCACCACAGGGCTTTGAAGCAACGTACCCTGGGACGGTGAGGGCTCTTCTCGACACGAACGTCCTCGTCCGGCATCTGACTGGAGATCCTCCAGGTCGGGCGCGACGAGCAACCGCCATGCTTCGCGCACAGCACGAGCTCATCCTCACCGACCTCGTGCTCGCGGAGATGGTGTACGTGCTGGAATCGTTCTACGAGAGGCCGCGCCCGGAGATCTCGGACATGACCCGCGCCTTACTCGCGCTTCCTTCCATAGCGGTCGTGGATCACGATCTGCTTCTGCGCGCGCTCGAGCTATACGAAGATGTTCGGCTGGACTTCGCGGAGGCGTATCTCGCTGCTCTCGCCGAGCTCTCCGACGTGAATCAGGTCGCATCCTTCGATCGACAGATAGACCGCGTGAAGACGATCAAACGCGTCGAACCCTGAGCAGGAGATCCGAGGAGCTACGCGTCGCTCAGGTCCAATGGATGCGGGCAGTCGCGCTGTTGCCGGTGGACGCAAGCGTTACCGTGACGGTGGTGTCGCCGGCTGTGATGGAGCTGCCTCGCGCGAAGGTGACGCTTCCCCCCGTTGTCACCGGGATACCGATCATGATCCCCTCGCCGGTGCTCGACCAGCTCACCCTCGCGTAGGGTCCGATCGCGTCGTTCCCGAACGCGTCGACGATCTGGGCCCTGAGCTCCTGGGGCGTCCCCGCCTGCGCATGCATCTCTTCCTGGATGAAGCGCAATGAGAACGCGGGACCCGGCTGCCAGACGAAGGTGACCCGCCCACGAACATCGGTGCCGGAGACCGCGATGTCGAGCGTGGTCTCACCCGTTTGCGTCGACCACAGCACGGCGGCAGCGCGCCCATCTGCGCCGGTGCTCGCGTCCGACGACTTGATGACTCCAGGTCCGTCGACGAGGGTCCAAGTGATCGGCGCCGACGCAGGGTTACCGTACGCATCGGTGACGGCGACCGAAACCGATCGCTGCGTGCCAACGACCGGGTTCGCCGGCCCGGTCGCGACCAACTGAGCCGGATCGTTCGCGCTCCAGGTAAGTGAGCGACTCACCGTGGCAACGCCCTGTGTGAGCAATATCTTTACGGTCATAGGGCCGGTGCGGGTCCAGCAGATGACTCGGTCGCTGCGACCGTTGTACGTGATGCCGCCGCCGGACCCCGCGTTGGGTGAAAGGATCCAGGCCACTTCCAGCCCGCTCAGGGGGTTACCGTCTGCGTCGGAGACTCTGACGGTGGCGTTGATGCATTCGCCTGCGCGAGCGCTCACGCGGTCGACGTCGAGCGCCAGCTGAGCGTCTGGGACCGCGCGCGCGATCACACGTCGTTGCGGGCCGAGGCGCAGCGGGTTGGCGTGGTTGCCGATGTAGCCCCATGTCGCGACGGGGACGTGACGGCCGACGAGGCGCAGAGACGAGATCCCCTCCGGTTGAGCGGCCGCCGGCGCACTCACATACACCGCCGGTTCCCACCGCGCATCCGAGGTGCGGCGCATGACGTGCATCGAGGCTCGGCCACGGGAGCTCTCACAGCTGGTGGCGCCGTCGTCCTTGCGAGCACAGGTTTGGAACGCGAGCCACCAGCTGCCGTCGTCGGTGACATCGAGGTCTGCGACTTCGAGGCCGCCGATGCTCGCGGTGCCGCCCACCGTCGTCCACGTGCTGGAAGAGATCGGACGGTATCGCACGATCCCGCGCGATACGCCGGCCGACACCTCTTCAGCGAAGCCAGAGATCAGGACGGATCCCACCGTCGTTAGGCCACCCGACGTGCGGTACTTCGGCGTACCGTCGTCGACGCGCTCGGGGGTGGACCAGTCACCCGTCACACCGCGGGAGACGAGGAAGACGTTGGTGCCTTCGAAGCCCGCGCTGTACTGGGCGTATTGAGTGCCGTCAGCGCTCACGACGAGTCGCAAGCCGGAGATACGCAACGTTGCACCGGGGAGAACGGACGGGTGTGTCGTCCAGGTGCCGGCGGTGGACCTCATGTACGTCCCGCCATAGGGATCGAGGACCCACAGACGTCCGGCATCGTCGAAGGACATGAGTGCCTGGTGCTCCCCGCTGCTCGGCACGGTCCACGAAGCCGGGAGTTGCTCGACGCTGGACCACGAGCCATCCGATGCGCGCATGCGGCCAAGCAGCTTCGAATGGATGGTCATGTCGGAGTCGGCATACACCTCACGCCAGATGACGTAGGTCGTTCCTGCCGTGTTCGTTTCGATGCCGACGACGTCGGGCTCGACGTCGTACTGGGAGAGGCTGTAGGGGTACCAGGGGCGCCACGACATGCCATCGTCCACGCGTTCGGCCGCCGACCATCCGCCGAGCCGGCTTCGGATCGCGAGTGCGATGTGAGGCGTCCGCACCTGATCCGCGAAGCCAAGGCCATCCGCGGTCTGCTGGCGCCACACCACCATCAGCGAGTCGTTCGTGCCGGCCGCGACCTGGATGCTGCCCGCGTCCGGCGCGCCCTCCACCGTCGCCGATGGAGCGAGCGCCCGTTGATCGGTCCAGGTGCCATCCGGTCTCTCGCTGGCGATCCACGCGTTGGCGTCGGTGAAGCCGTCCGGTCCGTCGACTGCCAGCACGCCGAGGCCGTTGGGCCCGACCGCCATGGAATAGCGAAAGCGGGTCATGCGAGGGAAGGTCCCGACGGGTCTCGCTGCGGTCCATGTGCCGTCAACACGCAGTCGAGAGGTGACGGGGAAACACCATCCCCAACTCCCAGGACGATTGCACTCTTCCCACATCGCGATGAGGTCACCGTTCGGGGTGCGGGTCATGGCGGCATGAACAGACCAGCGCGATGTTCTGTTGTGCAGCGGTCCCTTCGTCTGCCATGAACCGCCGTCGCGCAACGCCCACTGAAGGGTCCACGCGACGGCCGTCGTGCGGTCCCAATACACGAGCGCAACCGTTCCGTCGGCGCGCGCCCCGATAGCCAGTCCGTTCACGGTCGCCAACGATCCGCCGGCGACTTGCTCCTGAACCCACCCCGACGCGCCACGATGCGCGACCGCGACGGTGTTCGCGGTTTGGTTCAGTGCGATCCACGGTGTGCTGTCGAGGCCGAGAGACATCGAGATCGACGGGAGCCCGAAGCCGAACTCATCACTCTTGAGGCGAAGGCCGGTGTCCTCCGCCGTCGACCATGTGCTGGTGGCCGGATCCATCACGGAGGCGAAGACCGCGCGGATGCCTCCCGGCAACGTGTTGGAATATGCGATCCAGACGCGCCCGTCCGGCGCGGTCTGCATCACGAGTTTCGTCAGCGACGAGTGGGGGGTCAGCGAGGAGGTCCATGCCCCGGCGGGACTGCGGCGAGCCAGCGTCGAGGAAGGTCCGAGTGCGAACACGGTGCCGTCCGTCGTGACCGTGATCGCATCCTGATCCTCGCCGACGCGCTCCGGGGTTGACCAATTGATCGCGTCGGTCGACCAGCGGTACTGGATCCCCGGGCGACCGGGCATGCTCTTCCAAAGCGCGTGCAACCGCTGCCCATCACCGGTCATGGCGACCACCTCGTCGGGCCACGCCTGATGGGTCGCGGGAAGCGGCAGCGAGAGCGAGCCCTGCTGGTCCCAGACGAGCCCTGTTGCGGACACCGTCTCAACCGCGTGCGCGGGCGCGGAGCCAAGGGCGGCAACAACCAGCACGAGCAGCGACAGCGATCTCTTCATCGTCCTTGGTTTCTACGCATCGATGGTCATGTCCTTGCCGCCGCGCCGGCCGCGTGGGTTCAGGGGCGGGACGAAGGGCACCCCGCGGCTGAATCGGGCATAGCACGTGCGCTGAGCATCACGGGGAGGCGGAACGTCTAAGAGGCGTCAAGGCGGACCTCGTCGGCCTGGAAGACGACGGTTTCCGGGCGATGGCCCGCCGATCGCCGCCCAACGGGCACTCGTAGCCGCGGGCTCGTGCAGCCTCACCCGGATCGCAGCACGGCGACCTCGGGATACTCCTCGGGTGGGCCGAAGCCGTGCTCGGCCAGCCAGCGGACGTTACTCAGGCATCGCAACGACCACCATGCGCGGATGAGGTCGCGGTCGACGTTGGTGCCGTAGCCGGCGACAACGTCGTCGAGGTGTTCCTCGTGTGCGAGCGTGAGCGTGGCGATGTCGAAGAGCGCGTCGCCCTGGGACCCCTCGGACCAGTCGATGATGCCGGTGACCTCGTCACCCGCGACGAAGACGTGGTCAACCTGCAGGTCGCCGTGGATGAACACCGGTGTCCACGGCCGGAGCGCAGTCTCGGCGAGCCGGCGGTTGCGCGTGACCACGTCGGCGGGAAGGACGTCGTTTGCGATGAGCCACCCGCACTCGGCGTCGAGCTTGGTTGCGAGCTCGTCGATGCTCCGACAGGGCCATGGCGGCAGCGGCGCGTCGTGCAACGTGCGGACTGCGGCTCCTGCCGCGGCCCACGCCGCCGAGGACGCGGTCGACGGTTCCTGTGCACGGCCCAGTGCGGTCCCGGGAAGGGCGGCGAGCGCGAGCACGGGCGGCTTCCGCCACAGGATCTCCGGTGTCGTGACCGGCGCCATCGCCATCGCTTCGACCTCGACGTCGGTGCGCC